>JABFRG010000245.1 GCA_013141295.1 Polyangiaceae bacterium | reverse complement strand
TGGGCATTCCCGACGCGCCCATGACCCTCCCGGTGGACCCGCTCCTCGACGAGCAGAAGCGCGTCACCGGCAGCATCATCGGGAGCCCCCAGGCCACCGCGCGCATGCTCTCCTTCGCCGCCACCCACGGGGTGCGCGCCATCACCGAGCACCTGCCCTTCGAGCAGGCCCCGACGGCCCTCGAAAAGCTCCGGGCCGGCGAAGCGCGCATGCGCATCGTCCTCGACCGCGCGAAATAGCGGTCAGCGGCCGAAGAACGACGCATTGCGAGCGATCGCGTCGCGCCACGCCGCGGGCACGTCGTCCTCGTCGAAGATGGCGCTCACGGGGCACTTGGGCACGCAGGCCGCGCAGCAGATGCACTCGCTGGGGTCGATGTAGAGCTGCAGCTTGCGCGGGGCGGCGTCCGGCGGGCCGTGAATGGCGTCGACGGGACACGCGTCGACGCAAGCGGTATCGCAGGTGGCAATGCAGGGATCGGCGATGACGTAGGACATGCTCCCGCCGTCGCAAAGAGCAGGCCGACGAAATCACAGCCAAAATGAGTATCTATCCGCTACGAGCCACGATATATCGTTGTATTCTAACGATATGTCGTCGGCTCTCGAGCTCCTCCAACGGATCGTGGAGGCGCTCTCCCGCAGCCATACGGAGCGCACCTGCGCGGAGGCCATCTTCCGGGTGCTCGAACGTCCGTGGCAGGCCACCTCGGTGGAGCTGGCCCTGCTCCGCGGCAACATCTTCAAGGTGGGTTCCCACGGATGTCGCGTGAGCAGCCCGACCGAGGCCGAGCGAGCGTGGGTCGAGCGCGCTGCGAGCGGCCCGGTTCACGTGGCCCCGGGCGCGCGGCTCGTGATCCCCGTGCGCTCGGGAAATACAGCGCTCGCGTGCCTCACGGTCGTCCTCGGAAGGCCGATGACGGCCACCGATCCGGAGCTCACCTTGCTGGGTCACCTGGTGGGCGCGGCGCTGCAGCACGTGCGTGATCTCGAGCGCGTGGCCCGGCTTTCCCGGCGCGCCATCGCGGAGTCGCGGCAACTGCGGGACGATCTCGATGCGCGCACGCCGGCTTCGTTCGTGGTGGCGTCGTCGCCGGCGATGCGGCGAATCTTCGCGGAGGTGGTGCCCGCGGTGGCGCGTCAGAGCACCACCGTGCTGCTGTTGGGCGAGTCGGGCACCGGGAAAGAAGTGGTGGCCCGGCGCGTTCACGAGCTCTCGCCGCGGGCCCGGCGGGCGTTCGTCCGCATCAACTGCGGGGCCATCCCGTCGGAGCTGGTGGAGAGCACGCTGTTCGGGCACGAGCGCGGGGCCTTCACCGGGGCGCAAGCACGTCGCATCGGAGCCTTCGAACGCGCCTCTGGCGGCACGCTGCTGCTCGACGAGATCGGCGATCTTCCGCTTCCGGCCCAGGTGAAGCTCCTGCGAGCCCTGGAGAGCGGCGAGATCGAGCGCGTGGGCGGCGAGCACCCGGTTCGGATGGACGTGCGGGTCATCGCGGCGAGTCACCGAGACCTCCGCCGCATGGTCGAAACGCAAGCGTTCCGCGCCGACCTTTTGTACCGGCTCGACGTGTTCCCGATCGTGCTTCCGCCGCTCCGGGAACGGGGCGACGATCTCGAAGCTCTGGCGTCGCAGATCCTCGAACGGCTCGCGGCGCGCTTCGGCCGACCGGCCCCACGCCTCGGTCGCACCACGCTGGCGCGCATCCGGCGCTATCCGTGGCCCGGAAACGTCCGCGAGCTGGAGAACGTCCTCGAGCGCAGCCTGCTCCTCAGCCCGGGTCCGAAGCTGGAGCTCGCGCTTCCGGAAGCATCCACCGAGGCGCCGGTGCAGACCCTGCGGGATGCCGAGCGGCAATGCATCGAACGGGCACTCGCTGCGGCGCAAGGCCGGATTCATGGGCCCGAGGGCGCGGCAGCGCTGCTGGCGATGAAGCCCACCACGCTCCAGAGCGCCATGAAGCGCCTCGGGGTCACGCGGCCGGTGCGAAGCTCGCCACTACGACGATGAATGATCCTGCGCCTGGGGCGCGATGCCCAACGCAACGTCGACGGAGCCGTCTTTCCCCAGGCGGGCGTTGAAGAGGCGGAGCTCGCGCACGGCGTCGACGTGGTGCGGGTCGAGCACCACCGCTTGCCGGAGATCCCGGATCGCCAGCGCGCCGCGGCCGGCCCGACGACGGAGTTGGAACCGGTAATAGAGGGACTGCGCCGACTCGGCGCCGGTGCGGATGAGCTCGTCGAGATTGCGGATGTGGCGATCGAGATCGGCAGCGCTGCGTTCCTCGGGGTTGTTCGCCAGGACCCACGCGTACTCCACGGCCACCGGCAATGAGCCGGCAAAGCGCTCGAGGGCTGCCACCGCGAGCGCACGGGCCTTGAGGTAGTTGCCGGCCATCAAGAACACGCGGGTCCGTTCCACGGCGCGCGTGGGCGTCTCGAGCGGATCCGCCGGCGGCAAGCTCGGGCGACCGCTGATGGGCGGTGGAGACGACAAGGCACGCGGGGCCTCGGAGCGCGTGGGTCCAGGTACGAGCACGTTCGCGAGGAGCAGGAAGTAGAGGAGCGCGGCGGTCGCTTCGGGCGAGAGCGTGCTCTCCGGCGCAAGGAGCGAGCGGGGGTTGCGGAAGAGCTCGGCGACGGCCACCTCGTCCGGTCGCAGGTGCAGCACGCGCAAGTCGACGCGCGGTCCGAGAACGAACGAGGTCGCGGCGCATGCCGCCAGGGCCTTGCGCACGATGTCCGTTTGGGCGCTCTCGCGCAGGCCGCGCCAGATCCCGGGCGCCGGGTCCACCAGCGGCCAATCGCTCCCACCGAACGACGGGAGCAGATCCACGGCGTCATGGAACCGCCAGATCGTATCGGGCGGCAAACCGATGACGTCGGCCAGACGACGCTCCATCTGCTCCCGTAGGCCGAGTTGCACCATCTCGGGCGCGACGTCGCCGTGCTCTCGCAGCAGGGCTCCATGGGGTACGCCGCGCGCAGCAACCTCGCTCAACGAGGCGTTGAGGGTCGGCGGATCGACGTAACCGAGCTCGTAGAGCACCCCGCCGAGATAGGCCGACAGCGACGAACGAGCCTTGCGCACGCAGCCGCCTTCGAACACGAAGTGCGCCAGCGGGGCGCTCGCGTCGCCGAACACCAGGGTTCCCGATCGACCGGTGCTGCGCAGCGCGAGGATGATGTGCTCCGGGCGAACCACACCCAACGTTCCGTCACCGGGGGCGGAGGGTAGAGCTTCGGGGTCGTGGCGACTCGACAAGACGCAGTGGCATGGTGCAACCGGTGTTCCATGCGCACGTTGCGCTCCGCGAGCACTCCAACACCCCGTCGTCACCGATCGCGCGCAGAAGTTGCCGAAGATCCCGCCGCGGCAGAGGGCCCGGGGCCGCGTGCTGTAGCGCCGTTGCGATAGCGGCCGCCAACCGCGTTGGCGAAGCTAGGGCGTGGCGCGCGGCGAAGTGCCGAGCGCTGCGGGGCCGCCCATGTACGGACGCGACTGCACGATGAAGACGTCCTCGCCGCGGAGAACCCACTCGATGTCGAGCGGACGGTCCTTGGGGAAGATGCCGCGGAGCTTGAGCGCCGCGTCGGCGAGCTTGCCGATGCGCGCGTTGGTGAGCACCGGCGCGCCCTTCTTGGGGTTGGGGAGCTCGCGCACGCCGCCGTCGGCCTGGAACACCAGCATGGTGTCCTCGTCCGAGCGCGAGACGATGCGAAGACCCTTGTTGTAGTAGTTGTAGAGGAGGATCTCCGGCACCTTCTTGCCGTCGACCACCCGGATGCCGAGACCGCTCTTGGCGTTGATGGTGAAGGTGTGGGTGTCCGAAGGATCGGTCGGGTGCGCGGTCACGAGCACACCGGCGGCGGTGGCGTCGATGCCGATTTGCACCAGCACCGCGCCGTACACCTGCCGATGGTCGATGCGATAGAGCTCGCGCTCCTCGTAGGCGGCGAGGTTCCACACGCTGGCCCAGACCTTCTTGATGGCCGTGAGCACCGCTTCGGGTCCGCGCGCGTTGGGCACCGTGTCATAGAGACCGGCGCCGGAGAAGCCCGCCAGATCTTCGGCGTTGGTGGAGCTGCGCACGAACACGCCGACCTCGCCCGCGGGTCCTGCATCGACGACGCCGGCGTCACCGGCCGCTTCGCTCGGGTGCGTGAGCTTCTGGAGCGCAACTGCGAGGCTCTGCGCGAAGGCCGGAGCGAGCGGCGCGTCCTGGATCTCCTTGCGAATCTTCTCGAGCGCCGGTTTTCGCTCGGTGATGCTGCCGCGGAACTTGGGGTCCGCGAGCATGGCCTCGATGTGCGCGTCGATGCCGGCGGCCTTGAGGTGCGCGGCGTAGAACGAGATGGGCACGCCGAAGCCCGGCGGCACCGCGACACCGGCCGGCTTGGCCGAGACGATCTCCCCGAGGTTCGCCGTCTTGCTGCCGTAGGCGCTGGCATCGGCGGCGCGCAGCGTATCGAGGGTCGCGAGCGCCGAGACCGTCAGGTTGGCCTTGGGCACTTGCACCGAGGTGCGCGCATGCTGCGCCTTCTGCGCGGCGTCGATCTCCTTGGCGGTCGCCACGCGAACGGTGGCCCCGGTGGCGCCGGCTTCGAAGCGCACGACCTTGCCGTCGAGGGCGGCGTACTTCTCTGCAGCGCCGCGCAGTCCGACGTTGGGGATGTCCCAGGCGGCGGCTCGCAGGTTCACGTGCGAGAGCGGCGTGGAGAAGGTTTGCGAGATGATGCCCGCCACCGGCGTGATGTCGGTGAGCGGCTCCGGCAAGATGACGATCTCGTCCGGCGCGAACACCAGCGACTCGTAGGGCGTGCCCTTGGGAACGATGCGCAGCTTGCCCACCGCCGCGCCCTTGTGGAACGGCTGATAGCCCACCGCCTTGTAGAGATCGTCGTTGGTGATCTGCGGAATCTCCTTAAGCTCCGCGGCCACCGCCTCCTGATCGTTGGAGTTGGGACGGAACTTCACCTTGGAGGCCAGGTAGAAGGTCTCTTTCATGCGCGCGTAAGCGAGGCGCACGTGCGCCGCCGTGGCCTTGTCGCCGTCCCAGAAGGCGAGCGACCACACGTCCGGCCCCAAGTGGTGCACCAGGTAGCACATGAGGAAGTCCGGCTTGTCCTTGCCGTAGTTGCGATCGAAGGCCTGCTCCGCTTCCTTGGTGCGTGGCACCTTCAGGAGCTCCGCGAAGATGAAGTCCTTGTGCATCGGGTAGAGGTCGGCGTCGACGTAGTAGATGGCCTGGCTCTTCAGGTCGACGACGAACTTGGTGAAGCGCTCGCCGCCCACCTCCTTCGAGTAGTGGAGAAACGCATCTTCGCTCTCGAGCTTGGGAACCCACACCGGATGCACGGAACCGACGGGCCCGGCATCGGCGGCGTTCGCGCTCGCGTCCATCGTCGCGGCCACCGTGGTCGGCGCACCGGCCTCGGGCGTCGACGCGACTTGCTCTTTGCGCCCGCAGGCCACGGCGAGCCCCAGGCCAGCCACCACGAGCGCGCGACGAACGGAGGGATTCATGCGGCGAGTGAACCGGTCTCGGCGCGGTTCGTCAACGGAGGTCATGCCGTCGAACGACGTTCGGTACTTCGGTTATTCCCTACTGCTGCATGGTCACGACCACCGAAGCGGCGGTGCGAACGCGCTCGAGGTAGCCCGGCTGATCGGGCCGATCGCGAAGCACCACGCGACCCCGGCGATCGATCACCAGCGTGGTAAACGACGAGATGCCCAGCGGTTGCACCAGCTGGGTGCCGCTATCGGAGACCAGGCCATCGGTGAGGCCGTAGCGGGCCGCCCAATCCGGCGAGAACTCGCCGTACGCGACGTTGACGATGGGCAAGGCCACGCTCAGACCGCCCGCTTCCACGATGCGCTTGTACGCTTCGAAGGCCGGCAAGCAGTCGGCGCACCCTTGAAGC
>JABFRG010000968.1 GCA_013141295.1 Polyangiaceae bacterium | reverse complement strand
GCCTGGACCTGTCGGTGACCCTCGCGGCCGACGTCCAGTTGCCCGCATCGAGCGCCCGGCTCCACTATCGCTTCGGCAACCGCTGCGCTGCGCCAGTGACGCTCGATCTGGGCGCCGCAGTCGTCACCGGCTACGCCGCCGACGGCACCGCCACCGTTCTCGCCCTCGAGGACCGACGGCACCCGGTTCGCGGCGGAGACCTCGACGCCGAGGATTGGGGCGCCGAGGCACTGCGCTACGACGCCCCCGAGGGCACGGGCACCAACGTGCGCGTGTGCGTCGACCTCGATCGCGTCACGCCGATCCGTTCGGGCGCCACGCCGCAGCGCGTATGCCTCGCTGCGGGCGCTGGCCCCCGTGGACCTCTCGAGGCTTCGTCGAATCCGTACGGAAGCAGCTGGGACGTCCGTGAAAGCCCGCGCGCGCAACTGGAATTGCGCGTCTCGGCGCACACGATGGACCTCGCCGGAACGACCATGGCAGGCGGGAAGCTCGAGGATGTTCCCATGGACGGACCGGGGCGTCTGGGCGCCGTCACCGCCGACTTTCGCGCCAGCGCCTTCGTGCTCGGTCCGCTGTACACCGCGCTCGAGTTCGACATCGGCGGGGGCCCATCGAGCGAGAGTACGCTGCGCAGCGCACCTTCCGCCGTGTCGGCGGAGGGCACGTTGGGACAGAACATCATGGGCGCCGCGGTGGGTCTCGGTCCTGGACGCCTCGGCGTCTTCGAACCGAAGGTCGAGGTCTTCGGTGGCGTGCGGTTCCTCTGGCTCGACGCACGCGAGGAGTCCGGCCGCACGACGCTGCGGGGCTCTCGGTTCATGGTCGCGCCGCGCGCCTCGCTCGATCTTTGGCTCGGGCCGCACGTCACGGTCGGCGTATGGGGTGGCATCGACGCACTCCACACCAGCGATCTCTCCGGCGGCGTTTCCATCGCGCTCCATGCCCGCCGCTAGCTCGGCGTGTGCAGGGAGGTGCACATGCGATGCATGGGCCTTCACAGGTGAGGAACGCGCGACGCCGGTAGTTTCGCGCGGTTTCGCCGCGTCCGGCGCGGGGCCCGAACTTGCACCCTGGCGATCATGCTTTGCCGTCTTGCTCTTGCTTCGTCGCTCCTGCTCGCCCTCCTTAGCGCCGGCTGCGCGTACCAGCCGGGCGCGCTCCTGGCGGCGCCCGCCGACCCGTCTACCACCGTCGCGCGCACGCTCGATTGCCTGGACCTCTCGGTGACGCTCGCCGCCGACGAGCATCTGCCCGCGTCGAGCGCCCTCGTCGACTATCGCTTCGGCAACCGCTGTAAGGCTCCGGTGACCATCGATCTGGCGGCGGCGGTCGTCACGGGATATGCGGCCGACGGCACGGCCACCGTTCTCAAGCTCAAGGACGGTCAGCACCAAGTTCACGCAGGCGATCTCGACGGCGAGCACGACGGCTCCGAAGCGCTACGCTACGACGCTCCCAAGGGCACGGCCGACAACGTGCGGGTGTGCGTCGAGCTGGGTCGTATCGCTCCCCGCAAGTCCGCGAACGGGGCGCCGCAGCGCGTGTGTCTCACTGCCCCCGGTGACGACAGCGCCGTCGACGTGCACAAGCCCGGCTTCGCCCGGGCCCACACCGCCTGCGAGGGTCACTGCGCGGGCCCGCAGATGTGGTCGCCGCCGTTCGGCGCCACCTGGGACGTCGATGGGCTGGTGCGCCTTCGCATGGAGATGCGCGTGTCCGGTCACGTCATGGATCCCGCGGGGGTGACCATGGCTGGCGGCGAGATGCACGACGTCCCCGTGGGCGGCTTGGGCCGACTGGGCGCGGCGACCTTCGACCTGCGCTACAGCGCGTTCGTGGCCGGGCCCATCTACGTGGGCGGCGAGCTCGATCTCGGCGGCGGACCTTCGAGCGCCAGCGTGCTGCGCAGCTCACCGCGCGCCGTGTCGACCGGTGGCACCGTGGTGCAAGCGCCCATGGGCGGCATGGTGGGGGTCAGCTTCGGACGACTGGGAATCTTCGAACCGAGCGCCGAGGTCTTCGTGGGCGGCCGCCTTTTGGCGCTCGACGCCGACCGCGGTGACGGCGGAGCGGATGCGAGCGACGGCCTCACCTCGCAAGCGCGCACCTCACGGCTCATCGGATGGCGCACCATGATCGCGCCGCGGGGCGCCATCGACTTCTGGCTCGGGCCGCACCTGACGATGGGCGTGTGGGGCGGCGTGGACGCGCTCCACGCTACGGATCTCTCGGGCGGCATCTCGTTCGCGGTCCACCTCCGAAGCTACGACGGGCACTGACTTGCTTCAGCGCGGCACGCCGCGAAAGAAGTAGCCGCGCCCGTAGGGCAGGTAGTCGTAGGTACCGTAGTCCCAGCGCCAGTGCCCGCCGAACGGAGCCACCATGTCGCGCAGCTCCTCTTCGGACCACACGCGCAGGGTAGAGACCAGTCCGTCCCACATGGAGACGCCGAGGGCGACCGGCGAGAGCCAGGTGAGCGCCGCCTTGGCCAGCCGATCTTTCGGGCTCAGGATGGGATTGAGCGCCAGCGCCGGAAGGCCGGCCACGGCGAAGTTGGCGAACATGAGCGGGTTGCGCTCGAAGCCTTCGGCCACGAAGATTCCGGGCGAGCCGCGGACCGCGTCTTCGAACACCGCGGTGGCGAGCTCTCGGGGAAAGTGGTGGAGGACGTTGACGACGCTGCGGGCGCGGCCGCGCCCGAGCTCCGCCGGCACGTGCGTGGCGTCCACCGACGAGGCCTCGAAGTCGATGCACTCCGGTTGCGCACGGCGGGCCCGCTCCCACACCTCGATGCGCGGGTGTAGGTCGGTGAGAATGAACCGGGGCGACACGCCGCCACCGCGCACGATGGCGCGCGAGAGAATGCTCGCGGGGCCGCCGGCGCCGGAACCGATCTCCAGGACCTCACGCGCGCCGGTGTCGCGAAGGAACGCCTGGAACGGCGCGACCAATCCATCGAGCATGCGCCCCCAGGCGAGGGTGCGCGTCAGCGACTCCACCACGGTGTCGCGCACCGCGGCGGGAACCCACGGTAGATCGTTGAACTCGAAGAGCTGGAGGCGAGGGAGACGAAACGACATGGCGAACGAGCTCCACACTGTGGCGTGGCCGGGCAGTTATCGCAATCGTTTGGTATAGTCGCGGCCATGCGCGCCTACGAAATTCAGAGCTTCGGACTCCCCAACCTGCGGCAGGTGGAGCGGGCACCTTCGCCGGTGGGCCCGCGCGAGGTGCGTGTACGGGTGCGGGCCGTTTCGCTGAACTTCCGCGATCTCCTCACGGTGAACGGCCTCTACAACCCCAAGCAGAAGCTGCCGCTCGTGCCCTGCTCCGACGGATCCGGCGAGGTGGTCGAGGTGGGCACCGGCGTCACACGCGTGAAGGTGGGCGATCGGGTCATGGCCAGCTTCGCCCAGGGCTGGGAGTCCGGCGCGCCCACACTGGAGAAGCTCCGCACGACCCTGGGCGGCCCCCGTGACGGCATGCTCCAGGACGAGATCGTGCTGTCCGAGTCGGGGCTGGTGAAGGTTCCTTCGAACCTCACGTTCGCCGAAGCCGCCACGCTCCCTTGCGCCGCGGTCACCGCATGGAGCGCCCTCGATCAAGCGAACCTCCAGAGCGGCCAGACGGTGCTGCTCCAGGGTACCGGCGGCGTGTCGCTCTTCGCGCTGCAGTTCGCCAAGCTCCGGGGCGCGCGGGCGATCATCACCTCCAAGAGCGACGAGAAGCTGGCCCGCGCGAAGGCACTCGGGGCCGACATCGGCATCAACTACACGAGCACGCCGGAGTGGGGCAAGGCCGCACGCAGCCACACCGAAGAGGGCGTCGACCTGGTGGTCGAGGTGGGCGGCGGCGGAACCATGGAGCAGTCGATCCGCGCCACGCGTCCGGGCGGCACCATCGCGCTCATCGGCGTCCTGGCCGGGGTGTCGACGGAGCTTTTGCTCACGCCGGTGCTCATGCAGAACATCCGCATTCAGGGCGTCATCGTGGGCCACCGGGAGATGTTCGAGGCCATGAATCGCGCCATCGCGGTGGGAGGTCTCCATCCGGTCATCGGGGAGACGCACGCCTGGGACGCGGCACCGGAGGCCTTCTCGCACATGGCCGACGGCACGCACTTCGGGAAGATCGTCATCGAGCGGGCCTGAGGACGCTTCGCGGCGTGCGTCAGTCGTCTTCGCCTTCCCAGTAGTCGAGTGGCTCGTGGCGCACGAACGCCTCGAGCCAGCGGTCCTTCTTGGCGCCGCCGGGGCCCGCACCGGCCATGACGCCGAGCTTGTTCGAGCGCGGATAGAGCAGGACGTCGACGGGGATCATCGTGGATATGCACAGGTAGCGGAGCTCCTCGGTGCTCGACGTGTTGTGCATGCGGTGCGCGTGCGCCGGCCCCGGCCGGAGCGCCGCGTAGGTGCCGGCGCGCACCGATACGCGCGCCTCGCCCAGCTGGAGCTCGCCTTCGCCGGAGAGCACGTAGATGGCCTCTTCGTTGGCCGCGTGCGCGTGGAGCGGCCAGGACGACTTGCCGGGCGAGAGCGCGACCAGGCTGCAGCCGAGGGCGCTCCCGCCGGCCGCCGCGGCCAGCTGTTTCCGGAGAAGGTGCACGGATTCGCCGTGGGCCAGCGTGGTCGTCGCCACGTCGCCTTCGTGCACCACGTGCGGGCTCACGGCGCTCATGAAGGCACCTTCCGGCCGAAGAGCACGAACACCCGGTGCGGTACGAGCAGCACCGGCTCGAAGCGCTCCGCGAGCGCGCGGGTCAGGGTGCCCTCGAACGCGCTGCGCTGGACCTCGGTCATGATGCGCATGCCGGCGCTCGCGCGAATGCGACCGATCCATCCTTCGTGGGTGTAGGGCACCTCGACGTCGAAGGAGAAGCTCTCGAGCTCGACGAAGCCGGCCGCCTCCAGCGGCACCGTCCACTGCGGATAAAAGCCCAGGTGCCCCACCAGCGCTGCGCGCGGCCACTCGACGCCGGTCGCATCGAAGAGGTCGCGGGTGAGCAGCGAGGCGCTCCCCGGGCGATTGAGCCAGTCGTTGTGCACGACGACCACCCGTCCGCCGGGCCGGAGGATCCGGTGCATCTCGCGCGCCGCGCGCGGACCATCGAACCAGTGAAAGCACTGCGCCGCGAACACGGCGTCGAAGGACTCGCCGGCGAGCCCCGTTTCTTCGGCCGTCGCCCGCACCGTGCGGAGCGAGAGACCCTCCCGGACGGCGAGCTCGTCGGCTTTGGCCAGGAGCTCGGGCGAGGGGTCCAGGGCCGTCACCGTGAGGCCGCGCGCGGCGAGGCTGCGCGCCACCGTGCCGGTGCCGGTGCCGACGTCGAGGGCGATGCCCCCCGGAGCGACGATGCCCCGCGCCTCGAGCCGCTGGTAAAGCTCCTCCGGAAAGCCTTGGCGGTGCCTCGCATAATCGTCGGCGGCGGTTCCGAAGTTCGGGGATATATTGACGGTTGATCCATGCATTTTGGACGACCTCCTCGTGATCGCGAACATTGGGCACAAATGCCCGGCCGGGTAGGTGGATTCGACAATCCACCCAATGCGCTGGTGGGCTCGGCCGAGGCGTGCCGCCTGCTGGGCGTGAAGCCCGCCACCCTCTACGCCTACGTGAGCCGCGAGAAGCTTCGCGTGATTCGCACCCCGGGACGCAAGGCCCGCCAGTACCTGCTCGCGGACGTGGAGCGGCTGCTCTCGCGGAGCGAAGCGAGACGCGGTCATGCTGCAGTGGCCACCGCCGCCCTACGCTGGGGGGAACCGGTCCTCGATTCGACGATCACCTACGCGGGTCCCGAGGGCCTCTTCTATCGCGGCGTGTCGGCGCGGGAGCTCGCGAAGCACGGCACGCTCGAAGGCGTCGCCGATCTCCTCTGGCAGGCCGAGGGCACCACCTTCGAGGCCTCCCCCGCCCCCTCGTCTCGCGTATCTCGGTGGGTGCAAAGG
>JABFRG010000851.1 GCA_013141295.1 Polyangiaceae bacterium | reverse complement strand
GTCCCGAGATGTAATCATTGATCACATGCAAGCCACCTCCAACCCGACTCCCGCTCGCGACCTGCCCCTGCCCGTCGCGGAGACCGGTCCTTCTCGCGACGCTCGCTCGGCCGCGGCGCTCCTCGCCACTTCGCCCCGCCACCACGGCTTCGAGGCGCTCGAGGTCGAGGGCGAGCTACCGCGTGATCTGGTGGGGACGCTCTATCGCAATGGCCCGGCCCTCTTCGAAGTGGGCGGCGTGCGCTACGACCACCTCTTCGAAGGTGACGGCGGCATCACCGCGCTGCGTCTGGACGGTGGCCACGCGTTCGGCGCCCACCGCATCCTCGAGACGCCCGGGCTCGCCCAGGAGCGGGCCGAGGGGAGGGCCATCTTCGGTACCTCGGTGCCCTGGCATCGCCGCATCGCCAACACCTACCGCGGCCGCCACAAGAACGTGGCCAACACCAGCGTCCTCTCCCATCAGGGCGCACTCTACGCGCTCTGGGAGGCGGGCAAGCCCACGCGCATCGACGGCGATACACTGGCGCTCGTCGGCGAGGATACGCTGGGTGGCGTCGTGCAGGGCGCGTTCTCGGCCCACCCGCACGCGGTGCCGGCGCGGCGCACCACCTACAACTTCGGCGTCAAGCTCGGGCGCGTCAACCAGCTCACCGCGTATGCGTTGCCGTGGGAGGGCGAAGCCCGGGTGCTCGGCGAGGTGGCGCTGCGCCATCCGGTGATGCTCCACGACTTCGTGGCGACGGAGCGGCACCTGGTTTGGTTCGTCTCGCCCATCAAGCTCGATCTCGCGCGCTTTGCCCTGGGGCTCGCCACCTTCGACCGGCTCTTTCGCTGGGATGCTTCGCTCGCCACCGAGGTCATCGTGATGCCCATCGACGCGCCGAGCGAGGTGCGCCGCTTCGAGGTGCCGGCCTTCTTCCAGTGGCACTTCGCCAACGCGTTCGAGCGCGAGGGGGAGATCGTGGTCGATTATGTGCATTATGCAAATATGGATTCGTTCCACGAGATCGGGCGCACCGCGGCGGCCAAGGGGCGCCTCCACCGGGCGGTGATCGACGCGCACGGTGTTCGCTCCGAGGAAACCAGCTCGCTCGCGTGCGAGTTCCCGCTGGTCCACCCGGAGTTCGAGGGCACGCAATCCACCGCAACCTGGGTCTCGCTCCAGGGGGAGACCGGCGGCATCGCGCGCATTCGCGGCAAGGAGGAGCGCGCCTTCTTCTTCGACGAAGGAACGCTGGCCTCGGAGGCGGTGGTCATACCCAAGCCGGGCGCGCCCAGGAGCGAGGACGACGTGTACGTCGCAGCGCTGGTCATGGACGGGGCATCGCAGCGGAGCTTCTTCGCGGTGTGGGACGGACCGCGCTTCCAGGACGGTCCCATCGCCAAGGCGTGGTTCGACCATCCGGTCCCCATCACCTTTCACGGCAAGTGGGTGCCGGCCGCGACCTGACGATCACACCGGCTGCGGCGTCGTGACGGGCGCTGCAGCGGCTTCGGCCAGCACGCGCTCGATGGCGCCGCGGGTGAGGCGCGCGAGATCGGTATTGGGGAGCGCCGCGGCCAGCGCGTTCGCCTGCATCGCATGTTCGGTAGCGCGCGCCGGGTCGCCGAGCTTCAGGTAGTCGGCGGCGACGTTCAGGTGCAGCGAGGGGAGGAACTCGGCGCGGGTGAGCGACGCGTTGAAGCGCTTCATGTTCTGGTCGGTGAGGCCCGTGGAGGCCTCCAGGGCCAGCAGATCCCACCGAAGCTCTTCGCTCGGGTCGTCCTGCGCATCGGCCATGTAGTGCGAAAGAACGCAGCGGCAGAGCGCATCGCCATCGGAGGCGAGGCCTTTCCAGATCTCCGCGAAAGCTTGTCGTGCTCCGACGCGATCGCCGCCTTGGAGCGTGACGATCGTGTCCATGATTCGGGTCATCGCGGGCATGCGAGACCCTTACCGCCGAATCGCGTGCGGCGCCAGTGCGCCTTGCAGCTGCGCGTCGTCGCCGTCGGGCAAATCGTGCAGCTTGGCGATGACGCCGACCTCGTAGAGCGCGTCGAGAATCGCGATGTGGAGCGCCCAGGTGACCTTGGGCTTCTCGCGGAGCACCTCGGCCAAAGCCACCAGCTCGGCCTTGCGACCCAGGCGCTGGAGCTGGCGAATCGCCTCGCAGCGCACCGACTCGCGGGCGTCGAAGCGGGCCGCTTCGCTCAGGGCCCGTGCGGCTTCCGTTTGCGGCGCGTGCACCACGTAGCTCTTCACGGTCTCTCGCGCGTGGGTCCCGGAGGTGCCGGGGCGCGACAGGTTTTTCCAGATGGCCGGAGCCACCTCGGCGCGGGGCGCTGCCTCGCCGATCTGGTCGATGGCGGCCCGCCGCACCGAGGGCAGGGGATCGTCTGCGAGACGAAGGAGCGCGTCGTACTCGTTCCAGGCGGCAAAGGCGTAGGCGCCGGCGATGCGCACCGCCGGGTCCGGGTGGTCCACCAGGAAGGCGCGCACGTGCGGCTGGCTGCGCGGCGTAACGGTGCTCCACGGGAACGTCCGGAGGCGCTCCTTCTTGGCGGCCCAGGGGCCGTCGAGGTCGCCCAGCTCGCGCACGAACGCGTCGACCGCCTCGTCGCCACCCCGGGGAAACTGCGGCGCCGAGCGAAATGCGGTGCGCGACTCCGGCGAGAGATCGTCCTCGTCGGCGTCGAGCAACGGCCACACCGGGTCCATCCACTTGCGCACCCACGGAAACGTGGTGAGCCCCTCGATGCGCAGCCGCGACAGGAACGCTTCGCGGATGTCGTTGAAGGCGGTGCGCGCGGCCCGGGCAATGGCCGGGTTCTTGGTCTCGCGGATCTTCGCCATCTCCGAGAGCACCCGGCGCGACGGGTAGTAGCGCAGGGTGCCGAGGGCGGCCACCGCCACCTTGGGGTCGCTGCCGTAGGCGCATCCGAGCAGAGGCTCGATGGCGGCGATGGGACTGTCCCAGTGCAGGGCATTGGCGGCGGCGTCGCGGACGCGCGGCGTCGCGTGGCCCAGCGCGAGGATCTTCGCGCGCTGCTGCGGCTCCGTCTCGAAGCCGGTGGTCATGGAGGTGAGCGCGGTGCTCTGGAACTTGTGATGCGTATCGCCCGCCACCCCCACCACGATGTCGGCCTCGCCGGCGTCCATGGAGAGGAGCGCGTGCTCCATGAGAATCGGGTCGGAGCTCGCCCAGAAGGCGCGTCGCTGGGCGCGATCTTCGGGCATGCAGTGGCCGAGTCGGAGGGCGGCGCCGGCGTTGGCGCGCACCGCCGCGGGGAGAGTGCGGTTGGTGAGCAACGCCATGAGCGGCTCCACCGTGCGCGGATCTTCCAGGCGCTCGAGCGTCGCTACGATGTCGGCGCGCTCTTCCGGCGTCTTCGCTTCCCCCAGCGCGCGTACCAAAGCTTCGGAGTGCGTCCGATCTTCGGCCTGTCGAATGGCTTCGAGAGGGAGGGTCACAACCTCACGGTACCAGATCGCGAGCGCTTCGCGGCGCCTTGTGTGCGCGCGGCTTTTGCCTCACGGAGGCGGCGTGGTGGCGCCTCCGGGGGCGGCGCACGAGCCCGTCGACATCTTGTCGTCGATCCATTGCTTCAGCGCCTTGATCTCCGTGTCGGAGGCGCGCTTGGCGGGCCGCGGCGGCATGGGGTTCTTGTCGTCCAGCATGCGCTCGAGCGAGACCTCGGCCACGGTCTTGTTGGGATCGGAAGCTGAGCGCGCGGCCAGCTGCTCCCGGGTAACGAGCGGATTGGGCGCCCCGTTGGGCGGGTCCGAGTGGCACGACTGGCACGACGAGAGAATCTCCGCGACCCGGGTCTTGCAGTCGTAGGTGCCCTCCACCTCCTGCTTCGGCGCGTACGCGGGGTACGGGTCCTCGAGGACGGGGCCGGTGTAGCAGGCGGCAGCCACCATGGCGGTGAGGGCGGTGGCCACGAGGCCTACGGTGGTGCGTGCAGCGTGCATTGGATTTCCTCGGCGGCCGCGCGGACCCTGGGGCGGCCGCGACTCGGTGGCGGCGGTTGTAGCTCGGCCGTGGGCCGAAGGCGGGCCATTCCGGCATTCCAGAGCGGAAACGCTCGTTGCTCGGCTGGCGAACTCCCGGGAAAGGCGCGGGCTTCTCTGGATGAGCTGGGCGTGCTATCGAAAGCTCCGTCGATGATGCACCGGTCGCTTTCCTTTGGCCTCGCACTTCTCCTCCTCGCCGTCGTCTCCGGCTGCAGTCACGTGCACGCGTACGAGCGAGGCAAGCTGGCGCACCCCTCGATGGCGCCTGCCAGCCTGGTGGGCCCCGGCGAGGAGCATATGTACTCGGTGCACGAAGGCGCCACCGGAGGCGACACGGCGGGCGGCGGCGGCTGCGGATGCAACTGACCTTGCGTCGCGTCGCGCCCGCTTTTTCGGTCGTCGCAGCGTGCCTCGTTTGCCCGGCGGTCGCGCGGGCCGAGGGCAACCTCACCGGCCGAGCCTCGGCGGAGACCTCGGTCTTCCAGGACTCCAATGCCACCACCGTGTTCACGCCCACCATCGCTGGCGGCGTCGAGAGCCCCACTTCGGGCTGGGGCGTCAACGGCCGCTACCTGGTCGACGTGGTGTCGGCGGCTTCGCCCGACATCGTCTCCACTGCGTCGCGCCGCTGGATGGAAGTGCGCCACGCCGGGAACATCGGGGCGCGATACAAGCCGGGCAACACCGGCTTCGCCATCAACGGCGCCACGTCCTACACGCCCGATTACCTCTCGTTCTCCGGCGGCGGCACCTTCACCCAGGACCTGGACGAAAAGAACCTGACGCTGTCGGCTTCCTATGGCCTCGGTTACGACCGCATCGGCAAGACCGGAACGTCGTTCTCGGTGTTCTCCCGCGACTTCGTCTACCACCTGATGAACGTGGGCGTGACCCGCATCGTGAACCCGAGCTTGCTGGTCTCGGTGGGGCTCGACTTCCAGGTGGAGCGCGGCGATCAGTCGAAGCCCTATCGTTTCATTCCGCTCTTCACGGCGGCCGATGCATCGAAGATCGGCGCCGGCGCCTCGCCCGACCAGGTGGCCAACCTGCGCCAGCAGGAGAAGCCTCTGGAGCAGCTGCCGCTGGCGCGCGAGCGTTACGCCCTCACCGGTCGTTTGGCGTATCGGCCCGGGAAGGCCACGCTGCGCCTCGACGAACGTCTCTACGCCGACACCTGGAGCATGAAGTCCACGACCACGGACTTCCGCTATCTCATGGACCTCGGCGATCGCATCACGGTGTGGCCGCACGTTCGCTTCCACTATCAGTCGGCGGTGAGCTTCTGGCAGCTCGCCTACGTCACCACCGGCAACGGCGACATTCCCAAGCTGCGCACCGGCGATCGCGAGCTCGGGCAGCTCGTGAACCTCGGCACCGGGCTCGGCATGCGCTGGGCGCTGGGTGCCCGCGGCAAGCAAGACGCCTGGGTCCTCAGCGCCACGGTGGATGGCGTGTACACCAAGTTCTTCGAGGCGCTCTACGTGACCCAGCGCCTGAGCGTGCTGGGCGTCGTGAACCTGGAGGCGACGTTTTGAAGACCACGTACCTCTCGTGTGCGGCATTGGCGCTGGTGGCGATGGCTGCGTCGTCGTGTGGCGATCCCGTGCATGCGAACGCGGTGACGGCCCTCGGCCCCGAAGCCGCGGGCGTGCGCGAAGGCCCCACCCATCGCCCCGGGCAGCCATGCACCGTTTGACATAGCGGGTCCGGTCCCGGCAGCCCGGTGTGGTCCATCGCCGGGACCATCTACCAGGCGAGAGGGAGTGGGACGCCGGCCGAGGGCGCGACGGTCTCCGTCGTCGACGCGACGGGCAAGCGGATCGAGCGCACGACCAACGGGGTCGGCAACTTCTACGTGGAACAGACGGAGTTCGCGCCGGTGTTTCCCCTTTCGGTGACCGTCACCGCAGACGGGTACGCACCGATTTCCATGACCTCGCTCGTAAATGGTACCGG
>JABFRG010001105.1 GCA_013141295.1 Polyangiaceae bacterium | reverse complement strand
GCCGCGAGCCGATCGGCCACCTCGGCCTGGATCATGAACACCGCGCGCGTCAGGTGCGCCGCGATGCTCACCGACATCTCCAGCAAGGGGCCGGTGATCTGGTACGGCAGGTTTCCCGCCAGTACCCTCGGCACGTCGGTACCGGAGAACAGCGCCGGGACGTCCACCTGCTTGGCGTCGCCCTCCACCAGCACCAGGCGCCCGCTGGCGATCTCGCTCGCGAGCTCTTCCGCCAGGACCGGCAACAGATCGCGATCGCGCTCCACTGCCACCACGCGCGACGCCCGCTCCAGCAGCGCGCGGGTGAGCGCCCCGGTTCCGGCGCCCAGCTCCACCACCTCGGCGCGGCCGCGCTCGGCGTCGGGAATGCACGCCTCGGCGATGGCGCGGGTGACGTTGGCGTCCACCAGGAAGTTCTGACCGAAGCTCTTCTTGGGGGTCAGGCGCGCGCGAGAGAGGACGCTGCGGGGATCGGTCATGGGGTCTTTTCTGGGACGGGTTCGGGCGCGCTCTCCGGGGCCGAGCGCTTGGGACGGATTCGTACGCCGAGCTTGCGGAGGTCCACCCGCTGACGGATCTCGGCGGCGGCGGCGCGCATCTCCACCGCCTCGCGCACCAGGACCGCCGACGGGCGCGCGCGCACGATGGGGTCGAGCACGTCGCGCAAGCCTTCGTGGCTGGGCAGCGCCCACACCACTTGCGTGTGCTTCTGCCTGAGCTTCTTCAGCGCGTGCTCCACGGCGCTGCCCTCGTCCGGCGCGGGGCCGAAGACGTACACCAGGTTGGGCGGGTGCTTCTCGGCGGCCAGCCGCAGGAGCACCCGGCCCATCTCGGCCTCGGCGTTCACGCGCTCGCCTTCGGCCCGGGGGCCAAGCTCCACGCCGAAGACGCCCAGGTAGTGCCGGAGCCGCTGCTCGCGCAGTGAGCCTGCCAGGGGCGCGCGGGCCGTGAACGGAGCCCGGTGCTTGAGGCCGTCGGCCCGGCTGGCCAACGCTTCGAGATCGTCGCGCCGCACGTCGCTGAGTCCCATGGGGTCGAGTGGCCGCAGGTGCTCCATCACCCGCAGCGCGACGTCGCGCTCGTCGGCCTCGGTGCGATCCGCGTCGAGCGGCGCGCCTGCGCTCACCAGCGCATCGATCATCTTGCCGAGGTGCGCGGCTCCTTCTGCCGGCGGGAGATACGCTTGGGTCCGCGAGGCGTGCACCACGAGGCCGGTCAGGTGCCCGCGACGCAGGTGCTTGGTGAGCACCGCCGCGACGTCGTCGATGGCCAGGTCGAGGGGCGAAGTGCCCAGGGCGCCGGCCCACAGCTCCACCGAAGCGTCGAGCACGCACACGATGCGATCGCGCTCTTCGCGCTCGGTTTCCCGCACCAGCAAGAGGCCGCGGCGGGCGCTGGCCTTCCATGCGATGCGCTTGAACGCGTCGCCCGGCACCAGGCCCCGCAGCTCACGGAACTCGTCGCCTTCGCCGCGCACGGTGGAGCGTTGCCCGGACTCGGCGGTGCGCCGTGCCCGCCCGCCCCGAGGCGACGCGACGAACGTCTGCAGCGACGGCGGCAGCACCTCGACCCCGTGGGGATTGGCGAACATCAGCGGCACCTCGTAGAGCGCGTCGCCGCCCACCGGGATGCCCCGCACCTCGAGCGCCATCCCATGAACGCCCCAGCGCCCCACGCGGGTGGTCTTCAGGCGCACGTCGATGGTGGCGCGCGAGCCGGCCGGGAGATCGATTTCCAGCGGGTCTACCGAGGCCTCGAGCATGCTGGAGACCAGCGGGCGAATGGTGAGACCGCGCACGTCGTCGGTACCACGGTTCCGCAGCTCTGCGCGCAGCACCAGATCTTCGCCCCGGGCCACCCGCGATACGCGCCCCTTGGTGGACCACACCATCTCGAAGCCTGCCCCCCGAAGGCGCGTCACCGAGGCCAGCGCGAAGGCTCGCCCCACCGCCACCGCCAGGACCATCGCGCCGCCGAAGGCCGCCATGGGCGCAATGCGCAGCGCTACCCCCAGCGCCACCATGGCCGCCCCAGCGATGGCGACGTGGAAGGTGGCACGCGTCGGGTAAAGCTGCATGATGCACCTACCTACACGGCGCGAGGACGGGCGCGGTAGCTCACCTTGGCGAGCGCTTCTTCCACCACTGCCTCGCGCGCGCGGCTCTCGCCCTCGGCGTCGCCCTGGAGCACCAGCCGGTGCGCCAGCACGTAGGGGGCCACCGCCCGAAAGTCGTCGGGCGTCGTGTAGGTCCGACCCGAGACGAGCGCCCAGGCCTTGGCGGCCTGTACCAGCGCCAGCGTTCCGCGCGGGCTCACGCCCAGGGCTACCTTGGCGTGCTTGCGGGTGTAGCCGGTGAGGCCCACCGCGTACTGGTGAAGATCGTCGTCCACGTGCACGTGCGCCGCGGTGGTCTGCAGCGTGCGCAGCTCCTCCGGCGTCAGCAACGTGCGCACCACCGGCGCGTCCACGCCGTGGGTCTTGAGCATCCGCACTTCTTCGTCGGCGGTGGGGTAGCCCATGGGAATGCGCACCAGGAAGCGGTCGATCTGCGCCTCCGGCAGGGGATACGTGCCTTCCAGGTCCACCGGGTTTTGCGTGGCCAGCACCAGAAAGGGCAGGGGAAGCTCGTAGCGATCGCCCTCGATGGTGACCTGCCGCTCCTGCATGGCCTCGAGGAGCGCCGACTGCGTCTTGGCGGGCGCGCGGTTGATCTCGTCGGCGAGCACCACGTTGGCGAAGATGGGGCCGGTGCGCAGGGTGAAGGTGCCCTCGCGCGGCGAGAGCACGTAGGTGCCGGTGATGTCGGCCGGCAGGAGATCGGGCGTGAACTGGATGCGCCGCGAGGTGCAGCCGAGGGCGGTGGCGAAGGCCTTCATGAGGGTGGTCTTGGCCACCCCGGGCACGCCTTCGAGGAGCACGTGGCCACGGGCGAGGAGCGCCACCATCATCACGTCGACGGTGATCGGACGGCCCAGGTAGGTGCGGGCAATCTCTCGCCTCAGCTCGTCGATTCGCTCTCGGGCCGAGGCCGCTGCGGTCTGGGAGAGTTGCGTCACGGAACAACCTTTGTCGCACGCTCACGCACGCTTTTCACGATATTTTTCACGGTTTCTCCCAGGCTGACCACGTCGCGATCGGAGAGCTTGGCGGAGGGAGAGCGACTGAGCACCAGCGTCTCCACGTTGGACATCGTCAGAAGCACGTTGCGCAGTTGCGCGAGCTCCCGACCGTCGAGCCAGTTCCGGCTCCCGAGATCCCGAAGGAGCACGTCCGACGTTGGCAGCCGCCGCACGCCGAGCAAGAGCTTCAGCTCCTCTTCGAGCGCGCCCTTCCACTCGAGAACGGCGAGCGATCGCGACGCGTGGGGCGAAGCGACCACCGCCAGGTGGCCGGCGAGGCCACCATGCGCCACCACCGGCGTGCGGCGGGTGAAGCGCGGCGCCACCGACTGGTGCACCTTGCCCGCCCTCCGGCCGACCCAGATGACGAGCGCGAGGCCGAGCACGATGGCCAGCGCATACGAGACGCCGCCCGACATGCCCTTCTCGCGCACGTGCCGGAGCCAGTCCTCGAGCTCGCGACCCTTGTCGCGTAGATCGGAGAGCCACGACTCCTCTTCGCCGTAGTGGCCCTTCTGCTCGATGTTCCCCACCGCCAGGTACAGCTTGCCGCCGCGCTTGCCCCAGGTGTCGTCGTCCACCGAGTACTGCAAAAGCCCTCGCGCGAAGGCGCGGTTCCCCGGGTAGTGCATCATCTGGTTGATGACGATGGAGCCGTCGGCCACCACCAGAAGGCGCCCCTTTTGCACCGCACCCGCCACCGCCACGATGGTCCCCGCATTGGCCGGGTCGCCCCGCTCGCGAATGCGCAGCACCGGCGAGAGATCGGGATGCTTGAGCGCGGTGGGATGATTCATGACCACGCGGCCCACGTCGGCCACCGTCGGATGCGCGCTGGCCGGCTCCGCCAGCGGCAGCTCCGGGTTCTTTCGCAGCATTTCCGCGGGCCGGGTGGGCGTCGCCATGCGGTCCATGCCGAAATGCTTCAAGAGAACGTCGCCGGTGCCGTAGTCATCTAGCAAGATCACGCGGCCACCGGCGCGCATGAAACGGGAAAGGCTATCGACGTCCGGCGTCTTCTCCGGATGCACGAGAATCACCCCGTCCTCGGGCTTCAGCTCGCCGTAGTCCAGCGTGGTGCGGACCACCAGATGCGTTTCTCCCACCGTATCCTTCGCCAGCGCGACGAACTCGCCGAGGCCCTCCCAGTCCTTGGAGGCCGTGTCGAAGGGAATCGCCGACGCCGTCGTCGCGATCGTGAGCATCATCAGGAGAACGCGAAAAAAACGCACCGCTTTGCCGATGCTACCAGCGCTGGACGAAAGAAGCGTACGGAGTGGTGCGCCGCGGCATCGGAACCTATAGATGCGGTACGCCTCGGTTTCCTTGGTTCCGGCCCCCGGTGTGGGCAACCACCGCATGTGCGGCGCATTCACGGGAGATTTTCCCCATGAGCTTGGCCATCGTAGGTAAAAATACTAGAGGATACGTCGGTTTGAAGCCATTGCTCGGGCTCGCCCTTCGCAAGATGCGCCCGTCCCGTGCGTTCCCTGTCTTGACCCGCCGAATCGGGGCGTTACGATCCTCGAATCGAAGTAAAGCTGTCTCGTTCCCGCGAGGGTAGGCCAATGCTTCCGCCATTCATCATCGAACAAATCCGAAAGCGCGAAGAGGAAGAGAAGGCTCGCCACGAGCACGATCAGCCTCGCCTCGATCTGCCGCTCCCGCGGCCCCGCATTCCCGTTCGTCCCGACGAGGACGAGCCCGGGCGCGGCGTCCTCATTCTCGACATCTGAGTCGGGCGGCGCGGCCGAGGCGGCCGCACGTTGCGCCATTGTCATGGGGCCCGTGCTCGCGGGTCGAGGGTTTGCTGCCTCGAACGCCCTGATCCGGAGCGTGAGGGCCCGGAAAGCCCTTTCGTTTCTGGAGCCTCGACTTCCGGGTGCCATCGCGGCTAAGAGTCGGGACCGCCCATGCGAGCTCCTCGCTCTTTCCTTGTTCTTTTGTTGGCTGGCTTCAGCGGCTGCTACTCCACCGGTGGTGGCGTAGCTCCGCCGGAGCAGCAGATGTACTTTCCCACGGGGCTCGCAGTGTCGCCTGGCGGCGGCGTGCTCTACGTGGCGAACTCCAACTTCGACCTCCAGTACGACGGCGGCACGCTGCAAGCGTACGATCTCGGTCGGCTCCGGAACGTCGCCAAGGAAGTGGCCGACACGTTCACCGCCCCTTGCGAGACGGTGCGGCACGGGACCGCCCTGCGCTTCGTTCGCTTCGGTGACTCGTGCGCGGCGCCGGCCCAGGTCTTCTGGCGCAACGCCCGTACCATCGGTGCCTTCGCCACCGACCTGCAGCTCTCGCCGTTCGGATTCTTGGGGCAGGGGATTCCCAGCCGCCGTCTCTTCATGCCGGTCCGCGGCAACGCGTCCATCACCTGGGTCGACGTCCCCGACGACAGCGCCGGCGCCCCGGCGGAGCAGACCTTCGGCCTCCGCTGCGGATCCGCCAGCGAGGTCACCGGCATCACCAGCCGCGGCGGCACCTGCGACGACGGCCACCAGGCCGGGCGCAACCCCGACGAGCTGGGCAACTCCCGGAAAATCACGTTGCCAGGCGAGCCGTTCGGCATGGCCTTTTCGGAGGATGGCGAGTCGCTGGTGGTGACCCACCAGACCGTCGAGCAGACCAGCCTGCTCTCCACCGGGTACATCAAAGGTCAGTCCACCGGCCCCATCGCTGCGCCGTACCTGGACTTCATCCTCGACGGCGTCGTCAACGGCGGCATCGGCGTCACCGCCATCCCCCACGACACGCAAGCCTTCCCCGGCCCGGGAAGCGGAACCCCTCCGCGTCCGGCGTTTCTCCAGTCGAGCCGCCTGGCCCCCGAGCTCACGCTGCTGCGCCACTACCCCGACGGACGCG
>JABFRG010000081.1 GCA_013141295.1 Polyangiaceae bacterium | reverse complement strand
TGGGTGCCTCGTGAAGCCTAGACAACCGAACGAACACCCATGGCGGCCCTCAAATTCCCAGCCCGCAGCGATTCTTTGCGCGGCTACACCCATCCCACGCACAACGGGTGTGAATAATCCGGGCTAGCCCCCCCCTAGCCCGAATTAATCCGGGCTAGCTCTATTCGAACCAGAGCTCCTCTATCCATACGCCCAGTTTCCGGTCGTCGCCGTTGATTCCAAGGGCGCGCGGCGTACGCACGTCCCGGGGGCGTAGCGTCAGAAGGAATGTCTGACCAGCTCCATCCATGTGGGCCCCGATCGGGATTCGTCGCACCTGCGCGTCGTCGTTGCTGCTTTCGTCGAAATGCAGGGTTCCAGTCGGCTGTCCGTTGAACGTGAGCTCTACGTCCTGGGTGGTCTTGTCACCTCCGAGCGGGGCGTGTCCGCGAAGGTTCAAGGTGAGCCCGCTTCTCGGCGTGCCTCGCAAATGCGCGATGATGCTGGCGCTCTCCTTCCATGTGAAGCGCCCGGTGGGATCTTCCCAGGACCAACCTTCACGGAGGTACCGGCCGGCGTTTCCGCCAACCCCGAAGCGAACACGCTCGTCTACTTCGAGCGATGGAGGCAGTGGGGCGGGGCCCAGAGCTCCCGCCCGTTTTGCTTTCTCGATGGCTTCGTGGTCGAGGGAGCACGCCGTTCCACGGGCGAACGACCCGCACGCAGCTCCCAATGGCTCGAAACGATCGGCATGGCGGGCCGACATGGGAAAGAACACGTAGAGTGTGCCAGACAGCGGTGCGGTCTGCTCGATGCGCGCCGCATCGGCTGCGCAGTCTCGCGTCGGACGAGCGCTGTAGATGCCGTTCATGTCGAGCGAACGTTCGGATGCGATGTACTGCATCTCGACTGCCAGTTTGTCGAGATTGGGAGTGCCGTCGAGCATGCACTCGTAGGTGGGCTCGAACTCGACCCTCTCGTGGGCGTGTATCAACGCTCTCCATGGTGGGTGATTCAAATACATGTCTTTCGGGGCTCGAGTAAGCTCACGCTTGGCGAGCCAATCGCCCATTCCCCCGTCCACGACATGAAGTGCGATTGCCAAGGGAGCCAAGAGCGCCGCCCACCCTCGGCGAGGCTGAAGGAGTACCGTGCCGCACAAATAGCTGATGCCTACGTAGGTTGGGAGCCAGACGAATCGGGCTGGAGAACGATACTGCTCGGCCAGCCAGTGCGCCCACCTCGGGAACTCGTAGGTCAGAACACGCTGACCGCCGAAGTAGACATGATTGGAAAGCGAGTAGAGCCAGGCCCCTAGACAAACCACGAACAAGAGACGATGGTGGGATATCGTGCGACGAAGGTCGCGGCGCCCGAGTACTAGAGCGATGACCACCAGTGCGAACACGCCGATCCCCAGATAGTCGTATCCCTCACTCTGGTACTGCGTAGCCTCTACGTTGGCCCACCTTCGACCGTCGCCCAGCAGCAGGCTGCGCACCGGAATGACCTGCGAGAGTAGATTGGACGACGCCTCGTCGAACCCGGGCATGGCGACGTGCACCTCGCGCGAGACGAAGCCGGCCGAGACCAACACCATCCCCACGGCGCCCAGACATGTGGGAAACCATAGCGCGATCTGGCGAATGTTTCCGGCACGGAGGCCTGCGGTCGCGAAGAGCGCCAGCGACATAGCCAGGTGATACGGATTGACCAGCGCGCAAACCACGAGCTGGGCAAGCCACCACCCATACCAACCCGCGCTCGAGCGCTTCGACGTTCGCAGATACAGCGCGATCGCCCACAGCAACAGAAACTGTGCCGAGAGGGAAGCATGCTCATAGCGAAAGATGAACGCCGGCACTGCCAGGAAGAAGACAGACCCTGCGACGGTGGAGGCCAGCGTCCTCCGCCCGAGGCTCCGCAAGACGGCGACGCCGACGCAGGCCTGCAACGTGTAGCAGATGGCGTGCCACATCCCGAGGTAGGCGCGCGCCGAGAATTCCCTCCACGGCGGCACCACCGTGGCGATGGCCTTGTTGAGGAGGGCGAAGAGCGGAATCGAGTCGGTGAAAAATACGTTCTTGGCGTAGGGTTGGTTCGGCCCATGGACTTCGAACAAGGGCCAGTGCCATGGTTCGTGGAGAAAGTACCTGTATCCCGCCAGGTAGGTGCGCGAGTCGGTCGCGGGAAGCTCCCAGTAGGGGCTGGTTCCCATGAGGTGGCCAACGCCGAACACCAGAAGGTAGACGCCGAATCCTATGGCTGCGGCAAGGGGATACGCCGACCATCGGCGCATGCTGGGGCGCCCCAGCGCTGCGTGGCGCGCGGCTCCCGAGCCGGCAGTCAATCGGCGCACACGTCCGTCCGCCGAAACACCGAGAGAATAAGGCTGCCCACGGGGACGCGCCAAAGTCGAGGCGGCACCATTCGCGAAAGCGCACGAGCACCGCGAAATGATACTGCCGCCAGGAAAGGCGAGACCAGGTGGGTGGTCGTCTTGCGTTCCAATGTAAATTGCTTCAGAAAGCCCGGAGATATCGACTCGATCTTGGACTCCATATTGGCGTAATAGAACTTCGTGATGTGCTGCTCGCGATAGCTCAGGTCGGAGAATGCGTTGATGAAGAGCTCTATGATCGGCCAAGCGCTGGAATAGTTCGGCGTCGTGATGACCAGCCGCCCGCCCGGTTCGAGTAGCCTGGCCGCGTGCGCGAGCACCACGCCGATCTCGACGGGGTCGAGGTGCTCGATTACCTCGATGAGCGTGACACAGGAGAAGGTGCCTTCCACACGACCCAGATCCTTCAGAGAGACAATGTGCTGGAAACGGCGAAAGTCGCGGCCATGGACGCGATTCGCGTAGTCGACCTGGGCGGGGAGAATGTCAACGCCAACCTGCCTGGTGAACACGTTGCCGTCGAGCATCGAGAGGAAGGTGCCGGCGAAGCAGCCGATGTCGAGAAGGGACTGTCCCGGCTCGACGGGAAGCGCGTCGATGACGCGCTCGAACTTGGAGAGGTGCCAGAGTCGCCGAACGGGATTCCCCTCGCGCGCGATCGCGTCGTAGTAGCCTTCCGGGATCGCGCTGTAGTCGAAGGCGGGACGAGCAGGCCCGGAGCCCTCTTGTTGGCGGGACGACATCGGCGGGCAGGCTAGCCGAACCCTCGCTAGCCGGGGGACATTTGTCCCGGTTTGGCCCGCCGCCGACTCAAGGCAGCCACTCGAAGTCGGGCAAGGCCGCACGCAACGGTCCTTCGAGCTTCGCGCGATCGCCGATGACCACCACCTGCGCGTTCTCACGTCGAAGGTAGCGGCTGGCGACTGCCCTGGCTATTTCCGGGGTCATGGCCTCGATCTGCGCGCCCCACTTGCGCGGCGCATCGTACGGAACCCCTAGGCCGCGAATCCAGGCGAGCGTCTCGAGGGCCTCGCCGTTCGTCGATGGCGTCCCTAGCACCTCGCGATGGGCGCTGCGCCGGGCTTCGGTGAGCTCGTCGTCGTCCGCCAGCAGGGTGCCCGCCCCGGCGACCAGCTCCAGGACGCGCCGGGCCGCTGCAGGTGCGTCGACCTCCGGCGTCGCGAAGACCAGGCTCACCAGCCCGGCCTGCCGCAGGAGCTGGGCGCGCCCGGAGACGCCGTAGGTCTTTCCCTGTACCTCGCGCAGCTCGTGGCCCAGCAGGCTGCGAATGCCGCTCGCGAAGCGCGCGGTGAGCACGCGCAGCGCCGCCGCATCGGGCGCCAGCGCCGAGACGCCCGGATAGCCGATGCCCAGCACCGCCTGGGCCGAGCCGGGTCGATCGATGACGTAGAGTCGCGCCTTGGGGAGGACAGGGGGCTGCGGCGGGGGCCGCGGGACCGTGACACGGGGCTTCAGCGAGCCGAGCGTACGCTCCACTTCGCGAAAGACGCGACCGGCTTCCATCTGCCCGGCGACCAGCACGGCAATGCGGTCCGGCGCGATGTTCTGGTCGCGAAAGGCCACGACGTTCGCGTTGGTGGTGTCGTCTACACGCGGCAAAGCGGCGTAGGGGTGGTCCTTTCCGAGAACCAGCCCCACCAGCGTCTCGCTGGCCGCTGCGAACGGATGGCTCATCCTGGAGGCTCGATTCGCAAGGTAGTCGTCGCGGTACGCCTTGGCCTCGTCGCTCGGGAGCTCCGGCTCGCTGACGCCATAGAGCGCATGATCGAAGAGCTGAAAGAACAGCGACCGCTCGGTGGCGTATTGCAAGCCGACGTAGTCGTTTCCCATGGTGGCGTACAACGAGGTTCCGATGAGGCTCCTCTGGTGGATCGTCTCGGATCGCGTGTAGTGTGCATTCGAGCCGAGCATGCCCCAAGCCGCCAGGCCGGAGAATGTGCCGCTGGCATCGCCGGCCCCCCGATCGACGATGACCATGGTCTCGACGAACGGCAGTTGCCCTCGCTCGCACACCAGGATTTCCACGCCGTTCGCCAAGACTTTGCCGACGGCATTCACCCCGGGGGCCTCGCGAGCGGGGTATGCCGAAGGTGGCGCTTCGAGCGCGCTGAAGTCTCCGGCCACTGCCCGCGAGCGCGGCGGCATGATGCGCCTCACCACCGCATCGTTGCTGCGCGGCGGTGTTGCCGGCGGCTCGAGGCAGGCCGAGAGCGTACCGGCGACGAGCGCGAGGCGGAGCCACGGCAGCGTCATCGGACCACCATCTCGCCGCCCCGGGTCGCGCCGGCCTTGTACTCCACGTGAACCGCAACGTAGGTTTCGCGGAAGCGCCGCACCAGCGCGTCCAGGTCGTCCAACGTGACCGCCTGGAGCGCACGCAGCTCCTCTTGCGTCCGGTCGGGTTCGTCGTGGTCGTGCATGTGGCGCGCGATCCGATCGCCGCGCGCGGTCAGGTCTTCCAGGGCCGCCATGTGCTGGAGGAGCAGCGACGAGCGCGCGTTGGCGAGCTGATCGGGCGACCGCCGCACGTCGCTCACGATCTCTTCCATCTTGTCGAAGACGCGCTCGTCGATCGTGCCGAGTTCCTCCCCCGGCGACGCCACGACGCGAACGAAGAGCACCGACGAGCTACGGAGAGGCCACAGCTCGGTGTGCGCCAGGTTCTTGGCATCGCGAAAACCCCACCATGTGTAGCCGGAGAGGAAGTACTCGAGCACGACCATGGCGGCCCATTGATCCTCGCGCTCGGGCGGCCCCGGAAACCCCAGCAGGGTCGCCGCCTGCGGTTCTCCGCTCACCATCTTCACCAGCCGGGGACCGGGGGCCACCGCCGGCGGTGCGGGCCGCTCCGGGTGATGCTTGCGCAGCTGCGGGCCGAAGAAGCGATCGATGTCGCGGACCACCAGGTTCGTGTCGAAGTTGCCCGACACCACCAGGGTCGCGTTGTCCGGGCCGTAGTATTGGCCCACGAACTTCGCCACGTCGCTGAGCGTCTCCGTCTGCAGGTGATCGATGTACCCGATGGTCGGATGGCGGTCCGGGTGCCCGGCCGGGAAGAGCGCCCCCAGCGCCGCGAACGAGGCGAAGCCGTACGGCTGGTTGGCGTAGTTTTGCCCCAGCTCCTGCATCACCACCGAGCGCTCGGTGTCGAAGTCGGCCTGGGTGACGCCCTCGAGCGGAAAAGCCATGCGGCGGGCTTCGGCCCAGAGAAAGCGCCCCACCTGCGACGATCGCATGCTGCCGTGGTAGCTGGTGCGCCGCGCGCTCGTCTCGCCGTTCATGTCCCCGCCGGTGATGTCTTGTTCGTAGGCGTGGATGGTCGTCGAGCCCGCGCGCGCACGATAGGTGAGGTGCTCCGCGAGGTGCGCGAGGCCGGTCTTGTCTGGGGCCTCGTCGCCACCGCCCACGCCGTAGGTCAACCGTGCGTGGACGAACGGCGTATCGGCGTCGTGCTGGAGCACCACGCGCATGCCGTTGGCGAGCACGTACGTGCCGGCCTGCAGATCCACCTGCAAGGTGACTGGCTTGATGTAGTCCGCACAACCGCTCCCGGCCATTGCAGCCGCCGCGCACACCCAAGC
>JABFRG010000491.1 GCA_013141295.1 Polyangiaceae bacterium | reverse complement strand
CTCCAAGGTCGCTCGCGACATCACCGACCAGGTGCGCGCCAAGGACGCCGCCGAGGCGGCCAACCGGGAGCTCGAGGCCTTCAGCTACTCGGTGGCGCACGATCTTCGGGCGCCGCTCCGGGGCATGAGCGGCTTCGCCCGGGTGCTCCTCGAGGGCTACCGCGACAAGCTCGACGCCGAGGGACAGGACTGGCTCCAGGAGATCGTCCTCAACGCGCAGAAGATGGCGGCGCTCATCGACGCGCTCCTCTCGCTGGCGCGGCTCACCCGGAGCGAACCGCGGTACGCGCGGGTCGACCTCTCGGCCCTGGCGCGCGAAGCAGCGGACCAGCTCGCAGCCGCCGACGCGGGCCGCGACGTGGAGTGGGTGATCGAGGCCGGAATGGTCGCCACGCTGGACCTCTCGCTGGCACGCGCGCTGGTGGGCAACCTGCTGGGCAACGCCTGGAAGTTCACCAGCAAGGTCTCGGCATCTCGGCGCGCGTGCATCGAGGTGGGGACCACCGAGGTCGAAGGTCGGCGCGTCTTCTTCGTGCGCGACAACGGTGCGGGCTTCGACATGGCCTTCGCCGACAAGCTCTTCGGGCCCTTTCAGCGCCTGCACACGGTCGACGAGTTTCCCGGAACCGGCATCGGCCTCGCCACCGTCCAGCGCATCGTTCGGCGCCATGGCGGGCGCGTGTGGGCCGAGGGACGGGTCGACGGTGGAGCCACGTTCTACTTCGCGTTCAACGAAGTCGTCTCCGGGAGCCCGCAATGAAGAGGATGATTCTCCTGGCCGAGGACAACGCGAGTGACGAAAAGCTGACACTGCTGGCTTTTCGCAACTGCGGTGTCGAGCACGAGATGGTGGTGGTACGCGACGGCGCCGAGGCTCTCGAGTACCTCTTCGCGGAGGGCCGCTATCGCGATCGCGATCCGAACGCCCAGCCGTCGGTGGTCCTGCTTGACCTCAAGCTCCCCAAGCTCGACGGCGTCGACGTCTTGCGCCGGCTGCGCGCCGACGAGCGAACGCGGCTCTTGCCCGTGGTGGTGCTCTCCGCCTCCAAGGAGGACGAGGACGTGGTTCGGTGCTACGACCTGGGCGCCAACGGCTACGTACGAAAACCGGTGGAGTTCGCCGCCTTCGCTGCGGCCGCGAAGACCCTCGGGATCTTCTGGCTCACGCTCAACGAGCCGGCACCACTGCGGATGGCACCGTGACGCTCCGCGTGCTCCTGGTGGAGGATTCGCCGACCGATGCCAAGCTGCTCGCGCGCGAGCTGCGCAGTGCCGGTCGGGAGATCGAGCTCACGCGCGTGGAGGACGCCGAGTCCTTGCGCGCCGAGCTCGCGGCAGGTCCCTGGGACGTGGTCATCTCCGACTGGTCGATGCCCAAGCTGAGCGGCCTCGTCGCCCTCGGCATCGTGAAGGAGAGCAAGCTCGACGTGCCCTTCATCATCGTGTCCGGGACCATCGGTGAAGAGACCGCGGTGGAGGCCATGCGCGCGGGCGCCCACGACTACGTGCTCAAAGACAGGCTGGTGCGACTGGGCCCGGCGGTGGACCGGGAGCTCCGCGAGTGCGCGGCGCGACGGCAGGCGGCGGCGGCACTGCGCGAGAGCGAGACGCGGCTGCGCAGCCTCTCGGAGTCGGGCATCATCGGCATCACCATCGGCGACGTCGGGGGCAGGGTGCTCGACGCGAACGACACCTACCTGGCGCTGGTGGGGTTCTCGCGGGCCGAGCTGGAGCGTGGAGAGATCGGCTGGGGCGATCTCACGCCCCCCGCCGAGCGACCGCTCACCGAGCGTGCGCTGGCACAGCTGCGCGCGTCGGGCGCCGCCACCCCGTGGGAGACGGAGACGCTGCGCAAGGATGGCGCGCGAGTACCCATTCTGGTGGGGGTGGCCATGCTCGACCCCCGGCGCTTCATCGCGTTCATCGCCGACCTCACCGAGCGCAAGGAGGCCGAGGCGGCCCGCGCGCACCTCACCCAGGAAGCGCAGACCGAGCACGAGGCGAGGCGCCGGGCCGAAGCTGCGCTGCGGCGGAGCGAGGAGCAGCTGCGGCACGCGCAGAAGATGGAGGCGGTGGGGCGCCTGGCGGGCGGCGTGGCCCACGACTTCAACAACATCCTCTCGGTGATCCTCAGCTATGGCGAGCTGGTTCTGGGGGAGCTGCAACCGGAAGACCCGATTCGCGCCGACATCCAGGAGGTGTGCAAGGCCGCCGGACGTGCCGCCGATCTCACCCGCCAGCTCTTGCTCTTCAGTCGGCACGAGGTGGTGGAGCCCAAGGTGCTCGACCTGAATCAGATCCTCGGCAACATGGACAAGATGCTGCAGCGCGTGGTCGGCGAGGACGTCGAGCTCCGGGCCATCCTCGGCCCCGAAGTGGGGCGCATTCGCGCGGACCCGAGCCACATCGAGCAGGTCATCGTGAACCTGGTGGTGAACGCCCGCGACGCCATGCCGAACGGCGGAAAGCTCACCATCGAGACGGCCAACGAAGAGCTCGACGAGAGCTTCGCGTCGAGCCACCTTCCGGCCAAGCCGGGACCCTACGTCGTGCTCTCGGTCACCGACACCGGCTGCGGCATGGACCAAGCGACGCAGAACCGCATCTTCGAGCCGTTCTTCACCACCAAGGAGCAAGGCAAGGGGACGGGCCTCGGGCTCTCGACGGTGTTCGGGATCGTCCAGCAGAGCGGCGGCGGCTTGTGGGTGTTCAGCGAGGTCGACCACGGCACGGCCTTTCGCATCTACCTGCCGCGGGTCGATGAGGCGGTGACGCTCCAGCGGGTACCCCTCGCGTCCACCACCCTGCGCGGAAGCGAGACCATCTTGCTGGTGGAGGACGAGGCGCAGGTGCGGGCCATCGTGCGCAGCGCATTGCGCCGGCAGGGCTACGAAGTGCTCGACGCCTCCGCGGGCGAGGAAGCGCTGGCCATCGCCGCGGCCCACCCGGGGACCATTCACCTGCTCCTCACCGACGTGGTCATGCCGCTCATGAGCGGGCCCGAGCTGGCCAAGCGGGTTGCCGCGCGCGTACCCGGCATCCGCGTGCTCTGCATGTCCGGCTACAGCGACGACAGCGTCTTGCGGCACGAGCTACGGGAGGCCGGTGTGGCGTTCCTCCAGAAGCCCATCACGCCCTCGCTCCTCGCGGCCAAGGTGCGCGAGGTGCTCGACCGGCCGGAACCCTGAGCCGTTCGATTGCTTCAGAAATTCGCGTAGGCTGGGGCACCCACCGAAAGTAGCCCTTTTCTTCGGAGCCCCGATTGCTCCAGCCCCTTCCCGCATCCCCCACGGAAAAGCCTCCCAACCTTTCGGAAATCTTCCGAGCCAACGGGCCGTTCGTCTATCGGGCGCTCCGGCGTCTCGGCGTGCGCGAAGCGGACATGGACGATGCCTGCCAGGAAGTCTTCATCGTGGTTCACCGGCGCTACGGCGACTTCGAAGGTCGATCGTCGCTCCGCACCTGGCTCTACGGCATCGCCGTCCGGGTCGCGTCCGCCTTTCGCCGCCGCGCCCACAACAAGCGCGAGACCATGGAGAGCTCTCCCGATGCCGAGGACGCCGCCAACGCGGAGAGCGACTACCAGAAGCGCCAGCTCTTGCAGATGCTCGACGAGGCTCTCTCCACGCTCGACGACGACAAGCGTGCCGCGTTCGTCTTGTACGAGGTGGAAGAGCTCACCATGGCGGAGGTGGCCGAGGCGCTGGGCTGTCCGCTCCAGACCGCCTATTCTCGACTCACGGTGGCACGTGAGCGGGTGCAGAAGGTCCTCTTGCGCAAGATGGAAGAGCGGAGGCGATGATGCCTGACGAACCCCGACGCCTGTCCGACGACCCGGCGCTGCGCGATGCTTTCGCGGCGGCCCGAGCCGACGTCCCGGACCCGGAGCGCCTGGCGCGCATCGAGGGCCTCTTGGTTGCCAAGGCCGCTGCGCTCGCTGCCGCCGGAGGCGCAGGCGTGGCGAGTGGTGCCGGCGCGTCCTCGGCCGCGAGCACCGCGGGTGCTGCCGTGAAGGCCGGGCTCCTGTGGAAGGTCGGCGTGGGTGTGGCGCTCCTGGTGGCGGTCTCCGGGGGCGCCACCGCGCTGGTGCTCTCGCGTCCGGCCTCGGTCGCGCCGGTGTGCCTGGTGCCCAGCGGTCCTCCGGGCCCGACCGCGGCCGGTGTCCCGGAGCCAGATCTGAGCCTCGCGCAGCCCGCTCCGCCCGACACAGTGGGCGCCATCGACACCGCTGCGCGCGGGGCGATAGCACGCCCCACCGCAACGGCGACCGGCTCGAGTGCGCCGAAGCCGCCCGAGATGGAGCTCTTGAACGCAGCGCAGCGCGCGCTCGCCGCCAATCCCGCAGAGGCTCTGGCCAAGTGCGACGAGCTGGCGCGCACCTATCCCCGCGGGATGATGGTGGAGGAGCGGGAGCGCATCGCCATCGAGGCGTTGGTGAGCCTGGGCCGACGGGCCGAGGCCGAACGACGCGCAGCTGCCTTCCACAAGTCGTTCCCGCGCTCGAGCTACGGCCCGCGCCTCGACGCGATCCTGAAAAAGTGATGCGCGACGTCGATTGATTCGGAAAGGCGCGCGTCTGCCGACACTCCTTGCTCACTTCACCCAGAGCGAGGTCTTCTCATGAACCGTCTTCTCCTTCTTTCTCTCGTCCTCGTGGCTTGCGGCGGCGCTTCCGCGAACGTGGACCCACTGGGCCCGGACGCGACGGCTCCCTCCGCGTCCGATGGCGGCGCGCCCGGTAGCGATGCCGCGACCCCCGATGCGGCCGTCATCGACGGACCGCGGGTGCGCATCCGTCTGGCCATCGGCACCGAGCCCTTCACGCACACCGACGGCCTCTCCGGGCAAACCCCGGTGGCGCAGAAGATCGGCATCTCCGGCCTCGCGCTGTACACCTCCGAATCCGATTCCGCGCCGCTGGTGGTCTACGATCTCGGCAAGGCCTTCGTGCTGGCGGATCTGACCGCCGGCAAGAGCACGCTCCTCGCCGAGGTCCCGATGAGAGCGCTCCGCGCCGGTCGCTACCTCCGGGCCCGGACGTTCATCTCGCATGTGGAGTACGAGGTCGCCACGCAGATGCACGCGGGTGGCCTCACCACCGCCGGCACCATCGCCGGAACGCAGGCGCTCACCGACGGCGTGAGCCTGCTGGGCGCGTCGCGCAACGGCTGCTTCTTCCACTACCAGTTCAAGATCGGCGGCAACCCGTACGGAGCCCCTTCCGAGGGCGATGGCGCGCCCATGCCGGTGGTACCCGAGGGCGGAGGCTTCGCGCTCCGCAAGGAGAGCGGCCGCGCCTTCTACGCATACCCGTGCGACGTGGTGGTCGATCCGGCGGCGGCCGGCGACTGGAGCGTCACCATGACCCTCAACATGGACAAGAACTTCCGCTGGGCCGACCAGAACGATCCGGGATATCGCGCTGGCGTGTGGGACGCGACGCCCACCAGCTTCGAGCCGGTGATGAAATTCGGTGCCAACGCCTTCGAGCTCTCGTCGGTGCGCGAGTAACGTTCAGTCGGCCCACACCTCGAGGACCATGTTCCCTTTGCCGCGGCCGACCGAGACCAGCAGCGTCACCTCGTCGGCCTCGGTGAAGCACACGGCGCCGTCGCGCGGAACTACGTCGGTGGCCGCGTCCACCACCATGTCGCCCTTCGAGTCGCGCATGGCGATGGCCAGGTCGACGATGTCGGCGGAGCTTGCGCTGTACACGCGGTAGCAGTGGTTGGCTTCGGCGCGGAACTTGAACTCCTGATGCCCGGCGCTGTCTTCGAGCTTGCTGCGGAAGAGCGCGCCCACCTGCTTCGACTTGGTGACGGTGGCGCACGCTTGCCCGAGTCGCGACGCATCGGCCGCGAGATCGGTGCCCTTCCCCTTGGTGCTGCGATAGCAAGCCTCGTACGCGGGGTCTTGCTTCACCTTGGCTTTGGTGGAGCCTCGCACGCCGAGCGGCGGCATCTCGGCGAAGGGCGGGAGCGACGAGGGCAGGGG
>JABFRG010000687.1 GCA_013141295.1 Polyangiaceae bacterium | reverse complement strand
CGGGCTCCTCGTGCCGGCGGCCGCTGCGGCGCGCCGTGATCGCAAGAGCACCCCGCGTCCCGCATTAATTCCCTCAAGTCACGAGAATCCTACGCCTTGTCGCTGCCGCAATGGAGCCACACCCAACTCCATTGTCGCCGGGGTGCGACAGCGAGCTTATTCACGCGACATTGCCGGCCAGAGCGGCTGCGGATTCCCTCCGAGTTACACCCGAGACGCGGCCGTGGGCAACGTGTTTACCTCATCGGGATTTCGCGGCTACGGCGCGGCTGCCGGAGTCACTCGCTTTCTCAACTGCGCGTGTGCGGGCACGGTCGACGCCTGCCGCACCACGGCCACCCTTTGTCAGCCGACGTCCGTAGAGCTCCCGCAAACTAGCAAGTGGCATGATTCAACCCTTCTCGAGGCCGGCGCTGTCAGCACACTGGCAGGTTCCTTGGTGCGAACCAATCACCCCGCCTACTGGCGTTGGGCAGCTATCCCGGAGGTCCGTGAGCTCACGTGGAAGTACTGGACGGATCTCGGGCTCGGAGCCTTGACCACCGGAGCGACCACACCGCGATTCTCCGGACTGATGTGGAGCTGGGTCAAAAACTGGGATGAGAACGGCGGAACGCCGGCGACGACCACCACGCGAGAGGCGGCGACTGCCTCGCTCCGCCAGAGCTTCACGCGGCTTGATGTCGTCGAAGACGCGCCAACGATCGCGGAACCGAGAGCGTGCAAGTTCTGGACGCCTCGCTACTGGACCTGGAAGTGGGAGCGCTTTACACCCTTTGGCGCGGGCACCGCATTCCTCAGCGTCGACACTTCCGACGTCACGCTCAACGCCGCAAGAATTCGCGCGCAAGGCTTCCCCGAGCGCGCTGCTGCAGCCTACCTCGACACCAACGTCGCCAAGGCCATCCGCGAAAACACCAACTACACCGTTCTCGGCGCCAACGATCTGCAAGTCTGGTCAACGGGGAACGTCGCGGCGATGGTGATGGACGCCAAGTCGCACAAGTACGTCGGCTCCTTCGTGCAAGACAATACCGGAACCGTACCGCGCGTCACCATGGCGACGACGCCCGCGCCCGTCGGAACTCCTCGCGCCTACGCGATGGTCGCCGCGATGAGCGGGCGACGACAAGAAGCGGCGATCTTCAGCGACAAGGACGGCGCTGGGCAAACGATCCAAGCCATGCGCACGTTCAACCTTGTCAGCGGCAATGGTTCTCGGCCCTACGTGGGCGGCGAAGTACTTTATGCGCCCGCCGCTGCCACCTATCGCGCCGAGGATGATTCCTACTACGTTCTCGACAAGAACCCCGGACCGCGCGCCGTCCTCTTGCGCATCGGCCGAACGCTCTGGGTCGAGAAGGTCGCTGAGTGGCCCCGAGGAACCGTCTACACCAACTATGGCCTCACGACGGGCGCGGATGGCTCCATCGTCATCACCACCTCGGGCACGACCGACCCGAAGCACTGCGTCGCCGTCCTTCGCCCCGACCCCACCGTCACAGGCAATCCGGCGAATCCCCCCCTCGTCCCCTACAAGCGCTTTATGTCCGTCGGCACCAACATGGACCTGCCCGCGGACCTCGGCATCGACGGAAGTCTCGGAATGGTCACCATCACCACCGACGGAAGCCGCGAGTTTCTCGGACGGGCGCTCGCTTCCGGAACCAACATCAACCTCTCAGACGTTGGAGCATGCTTCTAGGCGACGATGGACTCGTCGAGGGCGCGTTAGCGCCAGGCTGCCCTGTGGCTGACGATCTACGCTTGGGTGAGGCGCGAGTGAACGCGCCTCACCCAGCATTCTCCGGGAACGAGAGAGAGAGAGTCGAGTCGCCCCTTAGGGGTGGCCCCCTGCGCGAGGATACACGTTCGAAATCAGCTCCGCGTCGATGGGATCGATGCGTTCACCCCCCGGAATTGCTTGCCCGTCGTGGCAGGCAATCCGAGGAATTGAGTAGCACATGATCGATTTGTTATCGAAGGCTGAGCTCGCGTAGGCGCTCCCTGCCTCGATCGGCGTCAAGAGCTCCCTCTTGATGCGGTCCGGCGTCCAACCAGTGCGAATTCCGAACCAAATGCGCACAACCTGCGGGTCGAGATTCTTGATGACTTCGGCTCGAAGGTGCTCGTGTTGCATGCCCAGCGAGTGGCCTGCCTCGTGGACGACGATGCGCTGCAGGTCCGCCTCGGTCGTGTCGTTCGTGATGCCCTCCAGGTTCATGGTGGGCTCCTGGGGGTCCACCTTCTCAATCTCGCGACCGATCGCGGACCAAAGCCCCTTTCCGGGTCGACGCGCAACGCGAATCGTGGCCTTTGCCGGATCGCTCTCGCGGTAGAACTCGACCGCTCCGTGCTCGGACCAGCGGTTCATGTACCCGACAATTCGGGAACCGAGCCGTTGTTCCTCGTCGGAGAGATCGAGAAAGGCGACGGAGAGGCTAACCGGTCCTGGGCCCCAGAACAGCTTGTCGACGATGAGCTCGGTCCTCCAGTCAGGCGCCTCCGTGCGCTCTACGTCGTCGATGCCCGGTCGCGGACGCCGTGCGGCGCTGCATGCGAAGGTCACCACTAGAGCCCCTGATCCTGGCAAGACGTTTCGACCTGACGATAGTTCCCTGCGCCTGCACCACCCGTGTCGCTGAGGTCCGACGTTGCGATTTCGGTGGTGTACACGATCTCGGTCGTCGCTCGCTTCTTCTCGATGATTCCACCGCCCTGATAGCTACGCGTGCTCGGCCACGTGTAGGCCGCGCGTAAGCTGCCGGTGTTCGGGTTGGTCCCGGTCACGGTGGTCTTGTACAGCTGCCAAACCTCGACCGTTCCGGCGACCATGCCGCGAACGTGAACCCACCCAACTTCCTGACCACCCTGTAGAAGCTGATACACAGCGTATCGCGTCCAGATGGGCGCGGGCATGATCTGGCCGCCTCCGTGCACTTCGTTCGAGCTCGTGTCGGGCCGATCGCCGCCTACCTTCTCGGTCATGAGTACCTCCACTTGGTTGCTGGATTGTTTCCGCGCGCAACCGATGTGAGGATCATCAGACCACGAAACTTGGTCGGCGTGCGCCGACGGCGACCGGTCCGGGGCTCACTCGAGCGACAGCGTCTTGACGTGCATCTCGTACGGAGCAGTGTCGTCGCTGAAGTAGGCAGCGTGATAGATCACATAGGATTCTCCCGAAGGGATCGTCAAGGCGTCCGCGCCGACGAGCCCCGACCAGGCGGTGGGGTCCGGGCTACACTCGGCGCCGAGGCAAACGTCGTTCACCACTTGGCAGGATGCGCGGTCCGCGTCTGCCGGAATCGAGGTCCCTGGATAGGCAGCGACGATGGTGTCCACATCGCGGCCAGCTCGGGGCGCGGCAAACCACACGGCGACACGGGCGGTTTGCTGCGTCGTGTTCTTGACCTGGTGCCACGCGAACGATGTGCGGCTGGACAGGACTCGCGAGGGGCATGAGCCCGAGCCAATCGAGGGGATTTGCTGCGTGAGGGAGCTGAGCTGTCCCGCAGTGATGGTCTTGCCCCCAACGAGCGGCGAGACGGAGACGAAGTCATCTTTGGGCGCACAAGCGAGGGAGTCCGGCGCTGCGTATTGGCAGGAAGTGCCACACCACTGCTTCCGGAACGTGTCCGCGGCACCGCATCCAGCAGTCACGTAGCGCACGTTGCCGGGCTCGCATGCGTCCACGGGCTCCACACACTTTCCGCTTCGCCAGCGGCAGTCGAGCTGGCAGACCTCGGTGGCCGTGCCGCACAGACCACAGCTGCTCGGTCGGGTGGAGCCCGGCTGGCAGCCGTCGGCGACCTCGCCCTGACACACGCCGTAGTCGCCCACCCGGTGATCCGCCTCGCAGGCCGCCTCGGAAGTGCCGCAGACGCCGCAACCCGCGCTGTAGATTTCCCCGACGACGTTGCACTGGGTCCCCGTCGGCGGTGGAGGCGGCCGCGGGGGTGTAGCATCGACACCTGCATCGCCGCCCTGGGAGAGAGGGACAGTGCCCAAGCCCTGCGCACGGCTCGGGCTGCTGAGGTTCGGGACCGCTAACCCCTCGGTGACCGGGCCCAGGCTGGGTGCTTCTGGGCTCGCACCGGAAGAGCACGCGACCGCGAGGGACGCGATGGCTCCGAGCACCAACATCGACGTAAAGGCTTGCATAGGGGGCTCCTTCGCGCGGGGAGCACCAATGGTGGCGAGGCACGGTTTGGACGCGCCGCCCAGAATGTTGAATGTGGTCCCCGCACGAAGGCGGGGAACGGCTGCCTGTGGCGTTCCTTGAGCAAAAAATGAGCGACGCCCGCAGTGCCGTGAAGGCGCCGCGGGCGTCCGGGCGAAGAGAGCTCCGACCTACAGGAGGGAGGTCGTCTTGACGTTCATGACGAACGGCCCAGTACCAGTGCTGTAGTACGCAGCGTGGTACACGGTGATGGTGCTGTTCGGCGCGATCGTGACCGCGTTGGTCCCGATGAGACCCGCCCAATCGCCGACGCAAGGCGAAGTAGAGCAGGTGTCATTGACGGTGTTCGTGCACGCCGTACGATTTGCGGGCGGAATTCCGCAGTCGGGGTACGTCGTAGCAACGGTGTCGATGGCGGCGCCGCCGGGGGGAGCGTCGAACCAGATGTCCACCTTGGCGGTCATCGCCGTGGTGTTCTTGATCTCCATGTAGGCATAGGAGGTGTTGGTGGAGCTGAGGGTGCTCGGACACGTCCCGCTGCCCGCGCGCGGGATTTGCATCGTCAGGGGGCTCAGCGTGCCGTTGTACGAAACCTGACCGCCCACCGTCGTGGCGATGCTGACGGCGTCGGGGTTTGCGGCGCAGAACGCGCTCTTGGGCTTGCAGGGAGGGGCGGACGGGGCGCCGTAGGTGCAAGTGGCGGCGCAAACCTGCTGGCGGTAGGTGTCCGGAGCCGAGCACCCTGCGGTCGTGAACTTCGTGTCGCCCGGCTTACATGCTCCAGCCGGCTCCCCCATACACGTGCCACTCGCCCACTGGCAGTTGTTCTGGCAGATCTCCGACTTGGTGCCGCAGAGCCCGCAGGCGCTGCTTCGGGTGGTCCCGGGCATGCAGCCACCGACGACCTCGCCAGAGCAGGCGCCATAGACGCCAACCTTCATGTCGCCTTCGCACGCAGCTTCCTGGGTGCCGCAAAGCCCGCACTTCTTGGTGTAGATGAAGCCCACCGTCGTGCAGGCGGTGCCGGTCACGGGGGAGCTGCCGCTATCGGCGACGGAGCCGTCGGAGGCATCGGAGCCCGCGTCCGTTGTTGCGTCGCGCCCGGAATCGACGGCGGTGGCGTCACGACCGCTGTCCTGGGTCGTCGTCGAATCCTTGCCCGAATCTTTCGGCGTGGTGGCGTCGACGACCACCGTCGCGTCCACCGTGGTTCCCGAGTCCTCTTCAACCGGGTCCACCACCGTTTCGGTGCAAGCGGGGGCAAATACCGCGATCGCCCCGGCCAAAGCCGAGAACGTCAAGAAGCCATATTTCATCGGTCGCATGTCCACTCCTTCAAGTGACTCGACGGAAGCGAGTCGGTTTGCTGCTGTAGCAGGTTCAGAGCAACGACTCCGTGGTCGCATTGAGTTTGTAGGTTCCGGTGATCGAACCGCTGAACGGCGCCGAGTACACGATGACCGAACCACCGGCCGGAATTGTCACTTGGTCGGTGCCATTCAGCGCGGCCCAATCGGTGTCGGTCGCACACGGGGTCCCGTCGCAGGTGTCGCCGACGCCCGAAGAACAGGCGGCGCGGTCCGCGTCCGTCATCGGAATGGTGGAGCGCGCATACGCCGCGATAATGGTGTCGATATCGGTGGTGCCGCCGGTCGGACGGTCGTGCCAAAGGGAGACCTTCGCAGGGCGTGCGCCGGGGTTCTTCACCAGGACCCAGGAGTACGAAACCTGAGTCGTGCTGAAAGTCGCGCCTGGGCAAGTCGAGAGGAAGCTGAGGTTCTTGATCCTGTCGGTAGCTGGGCTGAAGGCAAAGTC
>JABFRG010000660.1 GCA_013141295.1 Polyangiaceae bacterium | reverse complement strand
CGCCAGGACCTCGCCCACGGTCTGGCCCTCGAACGGGCGACCGCCGTAGCAGGCCTCCCAGAACGCCACCGCGTAGGCGAATACGTCGGCGCGCGCATCGAGGGCTTCGCCCCGCAGTTGCTCGGGCGCCATGTAGCGCAGCGTGCCCGCGGCACCCTTGGCGTACGTGGCCGTCACGGTGCCCATGCCACCCAGTGGCATCTCGGGGGCGAGCCCCTTTCCCGTGGCGCCCTCGGCAGCGCTCGCGCGTCGCGCGAGGCCGAAGTCCGTGACCTTCGCCACGCCGCCCCGCAGGAGCACGTTCTCGGGCTTGAAATCCCGATGAATCAGCCCCGCTTCGTGGGCCGCCTGGAGGCCGAGCCCAGCGTCGTCGAACAGCTTTGCGATCTCTCCGAAGCTGCGCGGCTTCGCGTCGAGAAACCCGCGCAAGGTACCGTCCTCCGCGAACTCCATGGTCACGAACGCGCGTTCGCCCTCTTCTCCCACGTCGAACACCCGCACGACGTGGGGGTGGTCGAGCTTGGCCATGGCCCGCGCTTCACGCACCAGACCGCGGCGCCGCGAACCGTCGGCATCGTCCCCCGGGTCGCGGAGCATCTTCAGGGCCACCCGGCGATCCAGCTCGCGATCGTAGGCGGCGTACACCACGCCCATGCCGCCGGCGCCGACGGTGTGAAGGAGCCGGTAGCGACGCAGCCAGCTGCTGCCGTCGGGCGGCTCGCTCTCGCTCCGTGGTCCGCCCGTCTCCGAGTCCTCTTGTGAGAGCTGCGCCAGGAGCTCGCGGCACGCGTCGCAGTCTGCCGCATGGGTGAGCAGCTGCGTCTTCGCCGCGTCGCTCAGCCGTCCTTCGAGTAGCTCGCTGACTTCCGTTTCGTCGGGGCACGCAGAGGTCGGGGCGGCCATGGGCGCCTCAGGCGAACACCCGACTGAGCGAGAGGTCGATCTGCGATTGCACGTCGCGGGCGAGGCTCGCGAACTCGTCACGGGAGAGGCCGAGCTTGGTCATCATCGCCACCCGGGTTGCTTCGAACAAGCGCTCCCGCGCCCGCGCCAGCCTTCGCATGATGGTCGATCGATCGACCTCGAGCAGGCGCGCCAGCTCGTCGCCCTGGGCTCTCTCGATGGAGTGCAGACGCAAGAGGAGGCGCTCATCGGCGGGAAGGTCCGCCAGGGCCTGCTCGAACGCTGCCTTGAACTCCGCCTGGTGGCGAAACCGCGAGAGGTCCACCTCCGGAGCGGCACCCAGCGGCAACAGCGCGGTGTCGTCGCGCGGCTCCTTCTTGCGCCGCAGATTGAGCGCGATGCGGGTGGCCACCACCCGCACCCAGGCGCCGAGCGCGCCTTTTCCCGTGTACTCTGCAATCTTGCGCGGAACGCCAGGATCGGTCACCAGGAGCCGGATCGCCACCAGCTGCTCCACCTCTTCGCCCGGTGCGCGGCCGCCCACGTAGGCCGGCACGTGACGGAGCACCGTGCGCCGGAAGATCTCCACCGCGCCCGGTACGTCTTCGGCGCAGGCAACCGCCAGGTAGAAGTCGCCGGCGTGCTCCACCTGGAGCACCGGCACGTTGCTCTCCGCCTTGCGTGCGTGAAGCGCCAGCGCCGCCGCGAACATCGGAAGCGGCACGTCGAGGGAGGGGTGCGCCGCGCGCCCTTGCGCGTGGAGCTGCTGCAGGAGCGGCTCCAGCGCCGACAGCTCTGCCGTAGCAAGGGGCCGCCCCAGGCGTTCTTTGTAGCGTTCTGCTGCGTGGTTCAAGCGGCCTCCGGGATGGCCTGCGAGAGCATAGCCAATCCGCGCGAGCGCAGCACGGAACCCTTTTGGATGACGCCGAGTCGCAGACCTCCCAATCGATCGTGAGCTTCACCCTTCACTGACACGCGCCACGAGCAGGTGATGCGTGCGGCGGGAAATTCTGGTCGCGGGAGATTGCAGCTCCACTGGAACGACATGTCCGAACTGTGGCGCAACCTCGCGCTGCCGTTCGAGTAGCATGACCAAAGACCGCTCGAGACACCCCGTCTCCCCGGTCCTGGGCATCGCACCGTCTCGACATGACTCCGTCTACCGCATCGCTGCGCGCGATCCTCGTCACTGGCAAAGGTGGAGTCGGCAAGACCACGTTCGCCGCTGCGCTCGCCCGGTCCCTCGCCGGCCGTGGCCTTCGGGTGCTGGCCGCCGAGCTCGTGGGCTCCGCCGAGGCCGATTCGCCGCTCGCCCGCACGCTCGGCGTCAGCGGCACCGTCGACGAGCCGCAGAGCGTCTCCCCGGATCTCTCCTTCGCACGCATCGTCCCCAGCGCCGGTCACCTCTCGTTCTTGCGCACCGCGCTGCCGATGAAGGTGATGGCCGACGCCGCCATGAAGTCATCGGCCATCCGGCGGTTCCTCATGGCCGCGCCCAGCCTGCCCGAGATGGGTGCGCTCTACAGGCTTCTCGAGCTGGTCGAAGCCAAGCACACCGACGGCTCGCCGCGCTACCAGACGCTGGTGGTCGACCTGCCGGCGACCGGGCACGCCTTGGCGCTGGCCCAGGTACCGGCGTCGATCCTCGACGTCATACCGCACGGACCCATCGCCGACGCGGTACGACGCGGCCTCGGCCTCCTCTACGATCGCAAGCGCACGGCAGCGTTCGTGGTCACCCTGCCGGAGATGCTGCCGGTGAGCGAATCGCTCGAGCTCTCGCAGGCGCTCGAGAAGCACAAGATCCCGGTGCGCGGCTTCGTCATCAATCGCATGCCGTGGGACCCCTTCGACGCCGAGCAGCGCAAAAGCCTCGAACGCGCCCTGGTCACGCACCCCAACGTGCTCGGCGCGCGCCTCTTCCGGCGCAGCGACCGCGCCAAGCGCGCCAAGGAACGCCTGGTCGCCTCCGGCGCCACGGTGCTGGCCGAGCTCGACGAGCGGGGCGACGAGGGAGCTGCCCTCATGGATGCATTGACCACCGAGCTCGCGCGCGTGCTCGTCGGTGATCTCGCGGGGGTCTCGTGAACGCCCGCGTCCCGCGTCGCTCGTTCGTCGCCCCGCACCTGGAAGATCGCCGCGTCATCGTGGTGTGCGGTCCCGGCGGCGTGGGCAAGACCACCACCTCCGCGGCGCTCGGCCTCCGGGCGGCGATGCAAGGTCGCCGGGTGCTCGTGCTCACCATCGATCCCGCGCGGCGCTTGGCAGAAGCCATGGGCGTTCCCGCCAACAGCGACGAGCCCACCCGGGTCGACCCGGCGCGCTTCGCGGCGGCTGGCATCGAGGTGCCCGGCGAGCTCTACGCGTGGATGCTCGACCCCGGCACGGTCTTCGACGGCATGGTGCGGCGCCTCACCAAGGACCCCACCAAGGTCGAGGAGATCATGAAGAATCGCCTCTACCGCCACGTGAAGAACCTGGTGGCCGGCATGCAGGAGTACACCGCCGCCGAAGCCCTCTACAGCTTCGTGGAGTCGAAGCGCTTCGATCTGGTGGTCCTCGACACGCCGCCCTCGCGCAACGCGCTCGACTTCCTCGATGCCCCGCGCCGCCTATCGAGCTTCCTCGACGAACGCATCGTGTCGATCTTCCTCCCCAAGGGAGGTGGCTTCTTCCGGGCCGCCTCGCAGCTCGTCGAGAGCGTCTTCGCGCGCATCTTCGGCGACGGGTTCTTCAAGGAGCTGCAGGGCTTTCTCTCGGCGTTCTCCGGCATGTTCGACGGCATGCGCGAGCACGCGGCCAAGGTGCGCACGCTCCTCGGCTCCGACGAGTCCACCTTCCTCATCGTCACCGGCATGGAGCCCGAGGCGGTCTCCGAGAGCCTGTTCTTCCGGGCCAAGCTCCGGGAGCTGGGGGTCGGCTTCGCCGGCTACATCTTGAACCGCAGCTGGGCCTACACCCGCGGCCTCATGCCGCCGGCCACTCTCGAAGGGCTGGTGCCGGCCGAGACCCTCGCGAAGTTCGTCACCTTCGGTCAGGAAGAAGCGCGCCGCGCCAAGATGGACCGCACGCGCCTCCAGACGCTGCTCGCGCAAGACGTCGGCGCCGAGGCGCTCGCCACGCCCAACCTGGGTGGCGCCGTGGAAGATCTCGCGGGCCTCGCCCTGCTCGCCGACGAGCTGGGCTTCCACCACGAAGACGAACGGCCCTCGAGCTCGCATCCGATCGTCGAATAGGGAACTTTCTCGCGGGAGCGCGGTCCGTGTGAGACCCATGCGCCCGCTCCGTACCCTCGCGATCGCCCTGGCATTGGCCGTGGCCACGCCGGCGTCTGCCGATGCCGCGGCTCCGCGCGTCAAGGACGCCGCAGTGCGCGAGGTGGCTCGCCATCCGGCCCGTCCGGTGCCGGATTCCGACGAGCTCGTGGTGCTCGCCCGATTCGTGCGCTCGAGCCCGTCGGCCGGCTGCGGGTATTTCCGGGTGACCACGGTGGAGCACCACGAGGTGGTCCAGGTCGTCTCCGGGCACCACTCGGGTGGTGCCATCTTCGTCGGCGTGGTGTGCCACGAATTCTACGCCCAGGTCCGCTCCGACGGAGGGGGCATGGTCCCCCGATGGCCGGGTCAGGTGTTCCGACTGCGGCTCGAGCGGGGCCTGTTGCACGACGAGATGGTCAGCGATGCTTATCGGGGCATCTCCACCGTGCGCTACCGGCTCATCGACGCGCCGGTATGGGTCGCCGGAGGCATTTAGGTCCCATGTCTCGAATCTCGCTCGCTCTTTTCGCAGCGTTGACGCTGCTCGCTCCTGTCGCCGCCGGAGGCCCGGCCCCGCTCACCCGGACCAAAGTGACCACCACCGGGGCCGTCCCGCGCGCGCCTCGCGCTGCCAGCGATACGCCGGAGATCACCGTGATCGCTCGGATTCGCGACCTCGGCATGGTTGCTCCCGCCTGCGGTCACTTCGCGTCCATCGGCATCCATCGCTACGAGGTGCTCGCGGTGCTCTCCGGCCACTACGACCACCGAGACCTCTTCGTGGCGATGCCTTGTCCCGGCACCCTCCAGGCCGGCGCGGGCCCAGGCGCCGCCTATCGAGTGGGGGCGGTGTTCCAGATCGACGTGGCGCGGCCGGCCCATCGCATCGAGGGTGCCATCTACGATGCTTTCTCCGCCGACAAGTCGCCCCGCTACCTCCTGCAGGCAACCCCGATTCCCCGGGGGGACGTGGTCCCATGAAACTTCCGCCGGATCTGCACGTCGGTATGGGCCCCATGCTTAGGCCTTCGCTCCTGATCGTCGCCTCGCTCGCGGTCTCCGCATCTTCCGCCCCGGCGCAGCAGTCCCTGCCTCGGCGAGCCAAGGTCTCCACGCCCGCCGGCGCCGCCACCCGCCCGCCTCGCTCTGGTCGGGATACCGCGGAGCTCACCGTGATTGCTCGACTTCGTGACACCGGCACCCGCGCGCCGCCCTGTGGCAAGATCGCGGCCATCGGCATCCATCGCTACGAGGTGCTGCAGGTGGTCTCCGGACACTACGACCACCACGACCTCTTCGTGGCGGTCCCTTGCCCCGCGGATTTCGCCATCTCGGCCCCGGCTCCGGCGGCCTATGTCGCCGGCGCGGTGTTCCAGCTCCAGGTGGCGCGGGGGCTCCTCGAGGGCTCCGTCTTCGATGCCTTCGCCAAGGACAAGTCACCCCGCTATCTCCTGCACGGCGAGCCCATCCCCGCGCAAGCACCGTGAAATTCCCGCCCTTCGTCGAGGTACGAGCTATGCCCACAGACAGCGCGCGCCAGACCATAGACCGATTCAGCGGCTGGCTCGTCCAACCCCGGATGCGACGCCACGTTCCGCTGCTCGTGCTCCTGCCGATCATCGCCTGCCATCGGAGCCCGCCGCCTCCCAGCGATCCGCCCAAGCCGCCCGAGGCCCCGGCGCCGACTGCGCTGGTGCAAAAGCTCGCGGCCGACGCCACCCAGGGCGGCGTGCTCGTGGCCACTGCCCTCGACGCGCGCCGCCTCCTCCTGGTGTCCGACGAGGACGACGGCAAGGTGCTGCTCATGGACGGCGCCGACGGGTCCACGGTGGCTTTCACCAAGG
>JABFRG010001282.1 GCA_013141295.1 Polyangiaceae bacterium | reverse complement strand
ACACCGCCGGCGCGGCCCTCGAAGCGCACTACGGCGAGAGCTCCATCGAGCACGCCGGGCGCATCGCCACCCACCTGTACGAGGCGGGCGATCGCGAGCGCGCCGCCACGTACTTCGCGCGCAGCGCCGAGCGGCGCTTGGAGAGCCGGCAACTCGAAGGTGCGGCCCGCGACTATGCCCGCGCCATCGGCCTGTGCGAGCCGCGCAATCGTGACCCGTCGGAGCTCGCCGCCTGGCTGTCGGGCCTCGCCGCCGCGGTGCGACTGGTGCGCGCGGCACCGGAGGCGGTGGAGCTGTGCGAGCGGGTCATCGCCCGGGCCGACGCATCGGGCGATGCGCCGCTGCGCGTCGCGGTGCGGGTGCACGCGGGGCGCGTGCTGGGTGCGGTGCACATGATCGATCTGGCGCGCGCGCAGTTCTCGGCCGCGGAGCAGATAGCCGGCACCGACGACGTGCTGGTCAAGCTGGTGCTCTCGGCGGCCGCCGAGCTCGCCTCGCGCCAGGGCGACTTTCGCCGATCGCTCACCCTCTACGAGCGCCTCGAGAAGCTGGTGGGTACCTTCGGCTCCAAGCAAGAGGAGCACAAGACCTTGGTGGGGCTCGCCCAGGCGCGCGCCGCCATCGGCGATCGCCGGGGAGCCCTCAGCTGCCTCGCGCGCGCCGAGCGCCTCTTGCCCGCCGACGCGCCGTCCGCTTGCGAGCGCCAGCGGGTGCGCGGGCTCATCGACTACTTTGCCGCCGATCATCGGGCCGCCAGCGCCGCGGTCGAGCTGGCCATCGACGCTGCGCGGCACCTGGGCCTCACCTACGAGGTCGCCGAGAACCTGCACACGCTGGGCGAGATCTTCATTCGCCTCGACGACCTGCCGCGGGCCTACGGCGCACTCAAGCAAGCGCTGGCCCTCACCGACGAGAGCGGCCACGAGCGACTCGCGGTGTACTGCCGCACGTTCCTGGCGTTCCTCGACGCGGTGGCCGGCGATCGCGACGCCGACAAGCGCCTGCGCGAGGGCATTCTCTACGCCGAGGCCAACGACTTCACCTGGGATCGCCTCTCCGGCCACTGGCTGCAGGCGCTGCTCTCGGCCCGGCGTGGCGCCTCTGATGCCGCGCGCATCGAGTACCAGAAGCTCCTGGAGCTGGCGCGTGAAGCGGGCAACCAGCTGGTGGAGCGCGATTGCGAGCGCGCTCTCTCCGGCTTCGGCCGCGGGTAGGGTCGCTTGATCTACGACGTCTCGGTGCAGCCGGCAGAGTCCGAAGAACAGGCCTTGGTGGCCGGGCTCTTCCAGTTCTACACCTACCACTTCTCGCAGTTCGAGCCCCCGTCGTCGCCCCGCTTCGAGGTGGACGCCCGCGGCCAGTTCGAGGCGTATCCGGACCTCGCCAGCTACTGGCCTTCACCGGGGCGCGCGACTGCAGACAGATGGGCGCTCGTCATTCGCGTCGGTGGCCGGGTGGCGGGCTTCGCGCTCCTGAACCAGCTCTCTCACCGTGGTGGCGCCGTGGAGCGCAACATGGCCGAGATGTTCGTCCTGGCGAAGTACCGGCGAGCCGGCGTGGCGAGCGCCGCGGTGGTGCAGATCTTCGATGCCCATCCGGGCCAGTGGGAGGTCGCCATCGCCCAGCGCAATGCGCCGGCCATCGCGTTCTGGCCGCGGGTGCTCGCGAACGAACCCGGCGTGCATCAGCTGCGCGAACAGGCGGGCGACGGCATTCACTGGACCGGCCCCATCTGGAGCTTTCGCTATCAGCGGCCGTGAGTCGCGCTACGCTTCTCGCACATGCTCCGCTTCTCCGCTTGGGCGCTGGCGCTCTCCGTCACGATGGCGTGCGGTCCCAAGAACGGGCCGGCGGAGACGCCGAAGGAGCAGCCAATGGGGGCCGACGCGGCGCACTTGGTCGCGGTCCTGGTGAATCCCGACACCGACTATCCTACCCGCGTTGCCTGCGAGCGAGCCCTCTACAAGCTCCCGGCGCGAGACGTGCTCCCGCGCATCGCCGAGCAGCCGCTGGCCGTCATGCCCAAAGGGCCTATCTTCAACGGTGGCGGATCCGCCGAGGCCGATCGCGGAGGCCCCTGGGAGTGGCAGGTGTTCTACGCGCTCAATCGCGTTCGCGACCATCACATGCATACTGCATCTTCGCAGTCGAGCGCCGATCCTTGAGCGCTCAGGGGCGGCTGAGCTGCCGAAGAACCGCGGGCTCGACGTCGGCCATCGCATCCTCTTCCGCCAGCGGCGTCGCCAGCCGGTTGCCCGCTGCGATCTCCGGCGCCTCCACCACCACGCGCTGCCGTTCTTCGCGAGCCTGGCTCGCGCCTCCGGAGCGACGGGAGAGCGTCACCGCGCGGTTCGCGTCTTCGATGCGTTCCTCGACCCGACGCACCTCGCGCGCGAAGTGTGCCTTGCGGCCGCTGCGCAGGGCGAAGGCCATCATCATGACGAAGAGGCCACCGAGGCCCAGCACCGCCAGCGCCGGCACCAGCGCTCCCTGGAGCACCCCGAAGAGGGCACCGGTCCCGAGCAACAGCGCCGCCACCACCAGTGCGCCCAGGCCGTCGGGCCCGAGCCCCCAGAAGCGTCGACCGAGAGCGCCCACCGCCGCTCGCTCTTTTCGCAGCTCGGCGAACCACTTGGCGGTCGTGTCCTCGTCGCGCGCGGCGAGGATCTTCGCCTCGAGCGTGGCGATGCGCGCCTGCGCCGCAGCCAGCTCGTCTCGGTAGGTGTTCGCGCCTTCCGCCATGCAGACGGAGCTACAGCGCGCGCCCGATCTTTGTTCCCGGCCACCAACACTTTTTTGAATATCTGGCTAGCAGTCCACGAAAGCGTGGCGGACTTCGCTCTTCACCGGCGAGCGAGCGGTAATTGCTCGTCTTTTTCTCGGGTCTCGGGGCCTTGCGCGGGGGCGCGCCCGGGCGCGCGCATGAATCAGAGGCGGACGGAGACCTCGACGTCGGCGGCGAAGGGGACGGAGAGGTAGCTGCCGGATTCCCGGAGCCTGGCGAGCAGCTCCGGGCTGTGGTCGGCGTTGTCGGCCACCACCAGGGCGCCCGGTCCGAGGTGCGGCTCGAGGAGCGCGAGGATGCGCGGGTAGAGCGATTTTGCGCCATCGAGGAGCACCAGATCGATGCGCGCGGGCAGATCGCGCGAGAGGCTCGTGAGGGCGTCGCCTTCGCGAATTTCGACGCCGTCGGTGAGCCCTGCTTCGACGAGGTTGGCGCGGGCGCGCGCGGCCTTGGTGGGCTCGAGCTCGGTGCCCACCAGACGTCCGCCGCCATTGTCGGCCAGCGCCGCCGCCAGGTGCAGCGTGGAGACGCCGAAGGAGGTGCCGAACTCCACGATGCTCTTCGCCTGGGAAGACCGCGCGAGGATGTACAGGAGCGAGCCGGTGGCTCGTGACACCGCCAGGTAGTTCTCCTTGGCCCGGGCGTAGAGCGCGGTGTAGTCGCCCATGAGGCGCGTGCGCTCTGCCGGGGCGAGCGCCGCCAGTTGGTCTTGGATGTCGCGATCGGTGGCGTCGGCTTCGGCGAAGAGGCGGTCGAGCAGGGAAGCCACGCGGGATGAAGTGAGAGTGGTCATGAGATGTTCCTCGAGAAGGGTCGTAGGGGTAGAATACGAATGATCCTTCGCGTTCGTGCTTCGCGTTCGCGGACGCACGCCTCGGTGACCCATGCGCAAGCGACGACAGCCGGTGATTTCCCCGCGAAAGGCCCCGAGGCAGGCGCGCTCGGCGACGCTGGTGGAGGACGTCCTCGAGGCCGCAGTTCGCGTTCTGGCGCGCGAGGGGGCCCGGCGCTTCACGACCGTGCGCGTCGCCGACGAGGCCGGCGTGAGCGTGGGCTCGCTCTACCAATACTTTCCCAACAAGGAGGCACTGCTCTTCCGGCTGCAGGCCGACGAGTGGAACGAGACCCTGGGCATCTTCGAGGAGATCTTGGCGGATCGAAAGCAGCCTCCGCTCGCGCGCCTGCGACGGGCGGTGGTGACCTTCTTTCGCTCGGAGCGCGAGGAAGCGGAGCTTCGCGTCGCCCTCGACGACGCCGGCGCGCTCTTCCGCGACGCCGCGCCGGCCCGCGCCATCGTGGAACGCGCCATGGGCATCGTGGGCGCGTTCATGGCCGAGGCGCTCCCCGCGCAGTCGCTCGCGCGCCGCACCGAGGCCGCGGACTTCGTCCTCACGTCCATGTCGGCCATCGCCGAGAAGGTCACCGCGCGACGCCTCACCCGCCGGGAGGTCGACGCGTGGGCGAGCTCCTGCGCCGACCTTCTTTGCCACTACGTCGAAGCGCTCGCCCTTCGCTGATGCCGCAGCAACTTGGCCCCGGGCGGCGAAATGCGGTCCACTTTTCCCCGGAGGAACCCCATGCAGGATCGCCGTCAGCTTCGCAGTGAGTCTCCGTTGAATGCGCTCTCCCTGTTTCTCTCCGAGCGCTTGCGTCGCGCCGGCGCCGAGGCGCTGGTGGTCTCGACCTCCGATGGCCTGCTCCTGAGCGGAGCCGGCGAGGGCGATCTCGAGCTGCTCGCCGCGGCTGCCGCCATGGAGGCCGTGGGTCAAGACGGGCGCACGCACCTCGGCGTGGACGGCCTGCGCCTCTCGCACGCTTCGGTGCTGGTGGACGATCAGCGCGTCGTGGTGGCCACGCTGGGCGGCCCGCACTCGAACGTCGTGGGCGAGGGCGTCGCCCGCATCCTTCGGGCTGCCTGAGAGGAAGTACACCCAGGACGTAGCGTTCCGCGCATGCGGAAATGAGCGTGTCCTCCGGCTCACGCCGCGATCGTGACGTGTGGGTCACGCCCGGGAGCGACGAACCCAGGATTCGCGTGCAGCGCGTGTGGACCGTACCTTGCTGACTGCGGCCCTCCGTCTCGGTGCGTGCACTATGCACGAAAATGTCCTCGCTCGGAGCACCTTCGGTGAATCTTCCTCCGAAGCGTCCGTCCATGGCTGCGTGACTACATCACGACGCTTCCTTCCTTTCTTCCTACTTCTTCTTCTCGCCACGCTTCGTGTTCATGGTGAGCAAGAACGACACCGCGAAGACCGCCGCGGTGAAGCTCGAGGCCGGCGGCTTCACCGGCACGCCCAAGACGCTCCTCGATCTGCCGGCCAGCTCGAAGCTGTACAACGTCGCGCTCTACTCGGCGCCCCACAGCTACGACGATGCCGCACCGCTCACCGATGGGATGGTCGTGCGCATTCCCCGCGGCACACCCGACGGCGCCGGCGATCTCTTCGTGTACCGACGCTGAGAGATTCCCAGGCGCTGCACGCGAAGGGCAAGCGCATGCCCTTCGCGTGCCGTGGGCGCGGTGATTCTTCGAGGAATCGGGCGTGGCACGCACGGTGCTCTCGGCAGGCGCATGAACCTTCGCAACGTGCTCGTCTCGTGTGTCGTCGCCTCGGCGCCGCTGTTCGGATCCCTCGCCTGTTCCGCGCCCATCGAGGGCAGCGGTGAAGCGCCGGTCGTCGGTTCGGCGGAGAGTCCGCTCATGCTCTCGCCGACCGCCACCAAGTGGCCTGGCGGAATCGTGCCCATCTGCTTCAGCGCGCAGCCCTCGGCGCGCGAGGTGGTGTGGGTCAAGGACGCGCTCGCGCGATCGTGGGCCTCGGCCGCCAACATCCAGTTCCTGTACTCCGACACCTGCCCTTTCCCCGGGCGCACGTCGTACGTTCAGTTCAACTTCGACGCGCTCGACAATGGCAACTGGGGTAGCCGCGGTGTTGCCAATATCGGAGTCGGAAGTCCCACCAACGTCAACGTCGCATACTGCGCGCCCGGCAATCCCACCGGTTGCTTGCCCGGAGGAGCGATGGACGCGGACTACGAGGAGTCGTTTCGCTCGGTGGTGGTCCACGAAGTCGGCCACGCGCTCGGCTTTCTCCACGAACAGCAAAGGCCCGACTCGACCCCGGTGTGCCCGCTCGACTTCTCCGACGGCAACAACGCCCGCGTGAACGGCATTCTCCTCACGCCGAACTACGACGCCGACTCCATCATGAACTACTGCCGCGGCTGGGAC
>JABFRG010000220.1 GCA_013141295.1 Polyangiaceae bacterium | reverse complement strand
GGCGTCTCCGCAGCGGGGCAGCTCCTCACCCCAGACGTAGCGGAAGGAGCGCATGGCGCCCTGCGCGTACTCGAGCTCCGCCTCGGTGGGCAGATCCTTGCCGAGCGCCGCGCAGAACGCGCCGGCGGAGCGATGGCCGACGCAGTTGACCGGCCGTGCGTCGAAGTTTTCACGCTCCGGATCGTCCGCGTCGGCGTAGGTGCAACGCTCAATCACGAAGTGGCGCCGAGGAAGGGAGTCGGTGGCGAGGCCCGAGGCGCGATAGGCGCTCACCGTTACTTCCGTGCGGTCGAGCAAGAAGGCGTCGAGGGCCACCAGCCGCTCGTGACGACCGTCCACGCGCGGCTCGTTTCCCGGATCGAACGTGGGATCCCCCATCCAGAAGTAGCCTGCGGGCACGCACACTTCATCGGGAGACGCCGGACGCGGACAGGCGCTGCGCGGCGCGGGGACCGACGGCGCCAGCGCGGAGGGCTCGCCCCCGAGACGGAGCGCGGTGGCCTCCGGAGGCGCCTTCCCCACCGCGGCCATGGGCAGGTCCACCACCTGGTTCATTCCGTCGAGCACTACGCGCGCGGTCACGTCGATGGTCGACTCGGGGCGCGGGTCGGTGTTACCGCGTACCCGGAAGAGCCGAGCCCGGACCCGCACCTCGCCGCTACCGCCCACGTCGAACGACGCGATGCCGGAGGGAAACGTGCGCGCGTCCACCGCCACCTCGCGGAAGCATCCCTCGCACGGCGCCGCGCCCCGATAGATCTCCAACCGGAGCCGCTGAAACAAGGGTGTCCCGGAGGTCTCCGCGTCGGTTCGGAGGTAAATGCGCGTGTTCTCGGTGCTGCCGCCACAGGAGCCGAGCAGGACCAGCGAAGTCGCTGCCGCTATTCCTTTGTGGAATACACGCATCGGGCACCGTAAAAGGGAGCGGCGAGGGGCGCCTTCTGTCGCGCAGTGGAGCGCGAAACCAGCGGCGGCGAGGTCCACGAACCACCGCGCGCGACCCGACGGATGTCCGGGCTGTCGCCGGCGGAAGGCAAAGGGTACACGTCACCGCAGTGCACGTTGTCGAGCGGCGAGCCGGCGAAGCAGGCCTCGTCGTACTCCGCCGGATTGTCGAGCACGTACTCGCTGAGGCCGCCCACCATGTCGTAGACCCCCAGCGGCGTCGCGTCGCTCGGGTGGGTCGGGTTGCCGGCGCCGTCGACCACCGCCAGCGCGTCGCCGGACATCTTGACCGCATCGCAGCCGCCGTCCTTCAGGCGTCCGAGCACCACGTCTTCGCACACCGGCTCGTCGTCGCCCCAGGGAAAGCGTCGCTCTACGTCGCCGCCGGCCTGGCGCGCCACGTATTCCCACTGGGCTTCGGTAGCCAGCTCGCCCTTCTGATAGTTGCAGAATTCACGGAACGTGACCCACGAGGCGCACGAGAGGCCGTAGTTCTCGCGTCCCATGTCGGCCGCGCTGTAGGTGCATGCGGTGCGGTCAGCGGGCCGAGCGACCCAGGGTCCGTCGTTCTCCGCAGGCGAGAAGCGCGCCGGCTTGAAGCCCGCGGCTGCGGCCTTGCGATAGCGGCCCACGGTGATCTCGTGACGGTCCACGAAGAACCGGTGCACCCGCACGATGCGCTCGGCGCGCAGCTGGAGAAACGAGTCACCGGGATAGTCGAGGGTGTTCTTGGCCTCGCCCATGACGAAGGCGCCTCCGGGTACGCAGGCGCGTGCGGGAGTGCTGTCGGCCTCGGCGCACGGCTCGCGCATGCTCTTGCTCTGCGACTCGATGCCCGCGCCGCCGCCATCGGAGGGCGCGGTGACCAGGGGCTCTCGACGGCGTGGGGTCTCGGCGCAAGACTCGAGGGTCTGCAGGTTCGCCATCATTCCTGCGCAGGCGCCGCGCAAGCGCACCACCGCGCGGACGCCCTGCCCGGTGTCGACCCGCACGAGTCGATCGACGGTGACCGAGGGCAAAGGTTCCACCTCCGGCGTGCGATCGGCGCCGTCCACCGCCAAGCGCGGCGCATTGCCGGGCACCTCGGGCGCGGGCTTGGCGAGCACGTCCGGCCAGTCCTGAAAGCGCTCGCCGCGGTACTCGCGGGTGTGCCCCGCGGGAAACACGCGAATGCGCAGGCGCACCGGCCCGCGCTTGGCCACGCCGAAGCTCACCGGGAAGCTCTCCGGCCGCGAGGTGTCGACCTCACGGCTGTCGAACCACACGCCAGCCTCGGTGTACGCGTCGACCCGCAGTCGCGAGGCAACCTCGGGGGTGGGCAGATCCGTATCGACGATGACCAGGAACGACGCATCGTCGCTGGTGCCGCAGGCCGGGACCGAAGCCGCGAGGACGAACGGGACGAACAAAGCGAAGAGGGAAGAGCGCATCGAAGATTCTCTCGAAGAGGTCAGAACGGAGGCTTGTCGACGATGGCCGGATGGTGCCCGGCGTCGGGCGGCTCCGCTACCGGCTTCGGCGCCGGGTCCACGACAGCGAGTCTGCGGAGGCCAGGCGCGGCGGCGGCGGCGCTGGTGGCAATGGCTGCAGGCGTCGCCGTAGCGCGAGCCGACGCCGAGGGCGTGACGGCGACCGGTGCACCCGATGACGGTAGAGCAGATGCAGGGGTGGCAAGGCTGGGCGCCGATGGCGGCGCGGCGGCGCCGTTGACCGCGCTGCCCGTGGCGCGCAGCGAGGCGAGGTACCCTCCGCCCGCCAGCAGGAGGACCACCGGCGCGATGGCCCAGAGCATTCGCCGAGATGCCGCGGGCGTGGCCGCCGGCCCCGGCAAACTGCTGGCCACGCCGCGAATGACCGCGTCGTCGGGCGCCAGCAGCGCCTCTTCCACTTCCCGAAGCGAGGGCCGCGCGGCGCGCTCCTTGGAGAGCATGCGGTCGACCACCTCGGCCAGCGCCGGCGGGGTCTCCGGCGCGAGCGACTGCAGCCGGGGGAGCGTCCCCGAGTTCATGAGCTTGAGCACCTGACCGAGGTTCGCCCCCTGGGTGGGTCGGGTGCCGGACAAGCACTCGAAGAGGACCACGCCGAGCGACCAGACGTCCGCCTGCGCATCGATGCAGTCTTCACCGAACGCTTGCTCCGGAGCCATGTAATAGGGCGTGCCGAGCATGGCACCGGTGCTGGTGAGGCCTGGTGCGTCTTCGGTCTCGACCTTCGCGACCCCGAAGTCGAGGATGCGCATCTCCTTGCCATCCACCACGAACAGGTTGTCCGGCTTCAAGTCGCGATGCACCACGCCCGCCGCGTGTGCGGCTTCCAGAGCCTCCACCACCGGCGCGAACAGCGCCCGCACGGTCGCCGGCGCGATGCGGCCCTCGCGCTCGAGCCGCGCCCGGAGCGATTCGCCGGAGAGGAGATCCATCACCAGCGCGTGGCTCCCGTCCTCGAGCTCGATGACGTCGTCGATGGGCAGGATCGCCGGATGCTTGGTGGCGCATGCGGCCTTGGCCTCACGCAGGAGGCGCTTCTTGGCGGAGTCGTCGCGGGCACGGCGCTCCACCAGCACCTTGAGCGCGAAGGCGCGGCCGGTCACCGCGTGGGTCGCCGCCCACACCGTGCCCATGCCGCCGGCGCCGAGGACCCGGTCCAGACGGAACCGTCCGGCCACCAGATCGCCAGGCTGTAGCGAGTTGTCGCTCACGGAAAAACCATAGTCGGAGGCGCCTCATGGTGCCAGCCACAGACGGAAACCCGAGGGTCTTTAAACCCCCGGGCTTTCCTGGGTTTTCGCAGCTTCGTCGGTCAGCCGGAGATGTAGCTTCGGAGCTTTCGGTGCTGGGAAGGGAGCCGCAGCTTGCGCAGGGCCTTGGTCTCGATCTGCCGAATGCGCTCCCGCGTGAGGTGGAAGGTCTGGCCCACCTCTTCGAGGGTCATGTCGCCGGGCTCGTCGATACCGAAACGCATGCGCAGGATGCGCTCTTCCCGCGGCGTGAGGGTCTTGAGGAGTTGCCGCGTTTGCTCGCTGAAGCGGGTCTGCGCGAAGGCCTCGTCGGGGGCCACGCCGTGATCGTCCGGCACGAATTCGCCGAGCGAAGCGTCGCCGTCGGCGCCCATGGGCGTTTCGAGGCTCACCGGCTCGCGTGCGATGCGGAGAACGGCGCGGACCTTCTCCAGGGGAATGCCGGTCTTGGCCGCCAGCTCCTCGGGGGTGGGCTCACGCCCGTACTCCTGAAGGAGCGCGCGGGAGGTGCGGACGAGCTTCTGCAGGCTCTCGAACATGTGAACCGGCACGCGGATGGTGCGGCCCTGGTCGGCGATGGCGCGGGAGATGGCCTGGCGCACCCACCACGTGGCGTACGTGCTGAACTTGTAGCCGCGGCGCCAGTCGAACTTGTCGACCGCGCGCATGAGGCCGATGTTGCCCTCTTGCACCAGATCGAGGAGCTGGAGGCCGCGGTTGGTGTGCTTCTTCGCGAGGGAGACCACGAGGCGCAGGTTGGCCTCGATGAGCTCGCCCTTGGCCCGATCGGCCTCGCGGCGGCCCACGTGCACCTGGAGCAGCGTGCGCTGGATGGGATCGCGCAGCTCCGGCTGCGCCTTCAGCGTGAGCCGCAGACGCTTGGTGATGCGGTCGATGATCGGCCGGTCGACGCGGTAGGCCTCGAGATCGTGGATGACCTTGGTGCGCTCGGTATCGAGCTCGGCGCGGCGCGCCTTGGTGGTACGCACCGGGAGCGTCGCCATGGTTTCGCCGTAGCGGCCAGCTCGGCCGAAGGCGCGGCCCACGCGGGCGATGGTCGCGGCGTCCTGGGCTTCTTCGTCGTCGACGTTGCGCACCAGATCCCGGACGCGAACCTTCCCCTTCTTGAGCTCGTCGGCGATACGGGCGAATTCGCCACACGCCAGCGTGCTGTCGACCAGGGCCTCGAGCACGGTGCGCTCGCCCAGCTCGATGCGCTTGGCCAGCGCCACCTCGCCCTCGCGGGTGAGGAGCTGAACCCGAGACATGCGCTGAAAATACGCATCCACCGACTCGAGAGGCTCGGCGTTCTCAGTGGCTGCCGGGGGAGTGGAGGGTGCGATCGACTTCATGATGTGCCTTTGGGGTTCGCCAGCGCCTTTCGGCGAGGGCGAAAGAGGTTTCCGTGCACCGAATCCGTGAGGATTTGGAACCGGAGAGGGTCGTTCAGCTTGGGGAATGTGCGAGATACTCTTTCTGGAACCTGTCAATAGCTTTAATCACGAGTTCGCCCGACGCCCGTCCATTCGATGGACAAAGTGAAAATGTCGTTGCAGGAGCGAAGCCCGGAGAGGCGAACCTCTCGCCTCTCTATGTACGGATGAAATCCGCGGGGGTTCTGTTCCGGAGGGAACGGATGACGCGCCCGGTTTCTTCCCGAAAGAAACCCATGGCGGAGGCCCCGGTTCGGCCCCCGTACGCGCACCTGAACCTTCTGGAATGTCAGTCTTTTTTCAGCTGCGTCAAGGTCAGCTGGGGAGACTTTTTTTGCGCGTGCTGAAGGAGGAGGATGTAGGTGGACCGTGGGATTTCGACGCACCCCAGCGAGAGCAGGTGCGGGTTCTCCACCTGGACGTCGAAGACCGCGAAGCCGCTGGCACGGAGCGACACTGCGAGGTGGGCAAACGCGACCTTGGAGGCGTCGGTGCGGGTGTGGAACATCGACTCGCCGGCGAACACGCCCCCGATGGCCATGCCGTAGATGCCGCCCACCAGCTCGTCGTCTTCCCACACCTCGACGCTGTGCGCGAAGCCACGGCGGTGCAGATCTTCGTAGCCGCGGATGAGCGCCGGGATGATCCACGTGCCCTCGGCGCGGGTCTTTCCGCACATCCGGATGACCTCGCCAAAGGCCTGGTTGAGCGTGACGCGAAAACGCCCGCTGCGGAGCGTGCGCCGGAGGCTTCGCGACCAGTGCGGCTCGCGCTCCAGCGGGAAGATGGCCCGCGGGTCGGGAGAGCACCAGAGCACCACGTGCCCGCGCCGAGCTGCTCCCGTCGCTCCGGAGGCGCGAGCCTCGTCACGGTGCGGCCAGGGAAAGATGCCCTGCCGATAGGCCCGCAGCACGGTCCCCGGGCGAAAGTCCTCGCCCACCGCGACCACGCCGTACTCGTTGGCGTCTGCCGGGTCCGGGAACTCGATGCCGGTGTCGTCTGGTTCGAGCGGGGGAAACACGCTGCACGAGTCATATCACGCATGCCGCAGGCCTCGCCCGTCGCGTGCGGTGGTAGGCTGCGGGGATGCGGCACGCGGCAGCAGTGGGGGTCTTGCTGGTGGGCCTCGGTGCCGCCTGCAGCAGCACGGCCCCGACGCCGATGCCGACGCCGACCCCGACTCCGAGCGCCGATGCCGGACCCGAAGCCGCGAGCAGCATCGACTCCGGGCCCGACGCAGAGGCCTCGGACGCCGCAGAAGCGACCTCGGATGCGCTGCGCGTATTCGGGCGCAAAGGCGACCTCACCGACGATGCACTGCCGCCTTCGGGCCCCGGCATCGTCCTCGACGGCGGCTTCGAGGGCACCGTGACCCGCACCTGGATCCACGCGACCGTGAGCGGCGGCGCAGCGAGCCGCGGCGACGTGGTGGTGCTCACGCCCCAGGCCAGCGACGCGGCCGGCTCATGGGTGCAAGTTGCATCTTTCCACTCGGCCCAGACGGTGGCGCTCCTGGACGGCGCGACCGCGGCCGACTACCGGGCCGCCGCGGCCATCGTGGCCGGCGCCGAGGTGGTGTGGTTCACCGGGGGCGATCAAGCGAAGTACGTGGCCTGGAAGGGCACGCCGCTCATGGCCGCGGTCCAGCGTGTGTACGATCGCGGCGGCGTGGTGGGCGGATCCAGCGCCGGCATGATCATCCTCGGCAGCTCGGTGAACGACGCCACAAAGACGCTGTCCGAGAACATCACCACCAAGCTCGCGGTGGCCGATCCCTACGATCCGGTGATCCATTTCACGCAAGACATCCTGCGGCTGGGGCCCCTGGGACGGTGCATCACCGACCCGCATTTCATCGGACGCGACCGCATGGGACGCCTGGGCATGTTCATGGCTCGGCAGGTGAAGGACGGATTCGCCACGCCGGACGTGCTGGGCATCGGCGTGGACGACGGCGCGGCCCTGGCCATCGACAAGAACGGCATCGGACGCCGGCTGGCCGACGGGGCAGCCCCCGGGGTGTACGTGGTGAAGGGCGGCGCGCCGGACGTGGCGCAGAGCGGGCAACCGCTCGTGTACGGTGCGCTCCGGGTGGTGAAGCTCGCCGGGAGCAGCGACAGCTACGACTTCGTGCGGCGCTGCGGCAACGGCGCCGCGCAAACCTTCGGCATCGATGGCAACGCACTGCCACCCTACCCCGCTTCTGTGTACGCCGCCGGCGCCGAGACCGAGGCCTGTCCGCCATGACCGGATCGCGATAGCATTCCATGTCGATGGATCCGGATGGCTATTCGACGCGCCCGACCGCTGCATCCCGCGCGGGCGACTGGGGGGAGCGGTGGAGCGGCGAGCGGCGGGCAGTGGGCCGCCTCATCATCCTCGTCGCGGTGGTGATCGTCGCCTTCGCGGCCTACCGATGGCTCAACGCATCGTACGAGGCGCGCCGTTCACCGCACACCGGCGCCTCGGCGCGCGCATCCAGCGCAGCTCCCGCCCCCAGCGCGCGCCCCGAGCCCAGGGGCCGCGGCGGGCGCTAGCGAAGTAGCACGATTGTGCTACTTTCAAGGCGAGGTGCCTGCTTGTCCACGACGACGATTCGTATCGACGAACAGCTGAAGGAACGAGTTGCCGCGGCCGCCGAGCGTACCGGGAAGACCGCACACGCGTTCATCGTGGACGCGATTGCCCGCACCGTCGAGCAAGCCGAGGAGGAGGAGGAGTGGGATCGGGTGGCCGACGCGCGCTGGGCGAAGGTGCTCGCGACGGGTCGCACCGTGCCGTGGGACGAAGCCAAGGCCTACGTCGAGGCCACGGCGCGGGGTGAGCAACCAAAACCGCCAGCGACGCGCGCATCCAAGGTTCGTAGCAAGCCGGCCAAGCGCTGAATGCCGCGTATCGAGCTTGCGCCCGAGGTCATCGGAGACTTCGACAGGTTCGTGAATCATCTGACGGAGCACGGCGCGAAGGAGACCACGGCGCGCATCGCCGAGATCCTCGACGCGCTAGAAGTTCTCGGCCATAGCCCCTTGATTGGCAGGCGCGTTCGGGGCGGGAAGCGAGAGCTCGTGATCGGCCGCGCGTCGCGCGGCTACGTCGCCCTCTACAGGTTCGTTGCGCGACTCGATATCGTCGTCGTGCTGGCCATTCGAAGCCAGCGCGAGGCCGGGTACGCGCGTATCAGTCGAACTTGACGGAGTAGACGAAGCTGGGCTTCGGGGCCCGGAGCACGCGCTCGCGGATGCGATCGAGGTGCGCCTTCTTGTCGCCCTGCACGTCGACGAAGTCGGCCACCAGCTTCTCGGCGCCCTTCTTGTCGCCGCGGCCCTTGATGCCCGCCACGACCTTCATGAGCTTCTTCACCGAGGCCGGGAGCTTGCCGAGGTTCACGGTGTAGCAGCCCACGTCGGCGCCGTTGGCGGCCTTCTCGGTGGCGTTCCAGGTGATGGCGCCGTCGGCCAGGAAGGAGCCGAACTGGATGGCCGCGAGCTGGCTGTAGTTCTTCGGGTGGTGGTCCTCGTCGTACATGCCGCGGGAGATGTGCCCGAAGCCCCAGAAGACGTCGCGGATGCGCGATTTGTCGGCGTAGGCCCGCTCGATGTCCTTCTTCTCCACCAGCCACTCGGCGTAGAACATGGCGGCGGTCTGGGCCTTGAGCTCCTCGAAGGTGCTGGCGAGCGGCCCGCCGAAGACCTCGCGGTCGGTCTTGCCGTCGACTTTGTACTGGTGCGCGGGGCCCAGGTTGTGGGCCGCCTCGTGGAGGACGGTGCTCATGAGCTGCGGCTCGGGATCGAGCGTGAAGTCCTTCATGGTGGCGGCGCAGAACATCGACTCGGCGGTGGCCTTGGTGGCTGCCAGGCTGTCGGGGTCGGTGTAGAAGTTGGTCATGGCCACGGTGCGCCCGCGACCCTCGTTGGCGACGGGTCCGAAATTGGGGAGCGACTGGCCGATGGTGGCGCCGAAGGCGGGCCGAGAGTCACCGGCGTTCACCGCGATGTCGACGAAGTCCGGGAGCTTGAAGCTGACCGCGCGGGCCTTGTACGGCGCGCCCGCCAGGGTGGCGAGGGCCTTCTCCATGTCGGTCTTGCGCGGATCGAGCTTCTGCTGCCACTTGAGCGAGGCCTGGTTGATGAGACCGAAGCTCACGTGGAAGAGCGCCTTGGTGCTGCAGGGCTCGGAATACACCTCGTCGGGCGCGATGCGCAGGTAGAACTTGCTGTTGTCTACACCCATCTTGGCCCAGGCCTCGTCGGCAGGAACCCAGGCGTTGTCGGTGAAGGACTTGGAGGCGGCGAGCAGGTAGGCCTTGAGGGCGGCTTCTGCCGGGCTCTTGATCTCGTTCGCCGCGGCCGCGAGCTCGGCGCTCACCGCGCTCATGTCCTTGGCGTACTCGGTGGTGTAGGGCACCGCCTTGGGGGCCATGGCGTCGCCACGCACCACCGTGAAGGGGTCCATGATCTGCTTGTCGGCGAGCTTGCTCAGGGCCTCGCAGAAGTGGTCCTGCTTCATGATGCTCTCGGAGTAGAGACCGGAGAGCTTCTTGTTGATGGGGTCGACGCTGGTGCGGCAGTTGGTGTCGTTCTGGGTGAGCGGCGCCTCGCACTTGGGGCTCTGGTTGCGGAAGAAGAGCGACTTGCTCGCCGGATCGTCGAAGCGACGAACCTCGGTGTTGCCCGCCTGCATGGCGTACAGGCGCTCGATGATCTCGGCGGCCCGGAGCACGTGCTTGACGATGTTCTTCTGCTCCTCGGTGGCCTTGCTGAGGTCGGTGGCCACCAGGGTTTGCCGGCCTTGCGAGAGCTCCTTCTCCACCGCGGCGAGGCGCAGGATCTCCGAGGGGCTCCCCATCTTCTCCGTCTTGGGGCCGCTCTCGGACCGGTGCACCATGGCCTCGTAGGTGGTGCGGAAGGCGCTCGTGAAGTTGCCGCCGCTCACCCAGTCGCCGAGCTTGGCGCCGGCCTTGGTGTCGGGGACCAGCCCCCAGAAGACCGCGAGCTCGTTCGGGTCGAGGGCGCCGTTGCCGTTGGCGTCGGAGGTCCAGAAGAGCGGCTGGTTCACCAGCATGGCGAGGCGATTGAACTCCGCGCGCGGAAGGCGCTTGGTGTCGAGCGGGCCCGAGGCCACGGGCTCCGCGGTTGCCGTCGTGGCGGCGCTGGCCGTTGCCGTGGCAGCGGGGAGCACCGGCGGCGGCGCGGCTTCGTTGCCTCCTCCGCAGGCCACCGCCAGCGGCAGCGGTGCGAATGCAAGGGCGAGAGCGGGACCGAGGACCGAGCGGGAGGGAATGCGCTTCACGCGATGGGTGTAGTCCATGGTCGCAGAAGGCGTCAATCGGACCCCACGCGCGGCGGATGCTGCACCGCGCCAGGCGGCGGGCTACGCTGGGGGGCGATGTTCTACGTGGGGATCACCTCCGTGGCCGACACCGCCGACCCGGCCGCAGCGGGATTGGCGCTGGGCGCGACCGCCTACGACGTGCGGCGATGGTCCAGCGGCACGCTGCCCACGCTGGCGTATCAGGGCACGATCTACGAGGCCGCACGGGCTCGCTACGACGCGCTCGCGCGCCACGGCTACAGCGTGCTCATGGTCGACAGCAGGGCGGTGCCTCGGCGCACCGACATGGTCGATGTACACCGCATCGATTTCGGCGAGGACGGCCTGGGCGCTCGAGGTAGCGAGGGACCGCGGCTTCGCTATGGCGCCATCTCGCTGGTGCTGCACGTCACGGTGAAGGGGTCCGTCACACGGCTGGTGCGCGACAAGGACATCTCGCCCAGCGGCATGCGCAACACGCCCATGGTGGAGCGACAGCACGTGGAGCGCACGCCGCAGAGCGAACAGCTCCTCTTCATCATGCCCTACGGCGACGACCCGCCGTGGGTGCTCTCGGAGAAGACGGCGCAGTTCCTCGGCCTGGGCGCGGCCATGCAGCGGGCGGCCGCGCAGAACTTCGTGACCACGCTGAATCTCCTTCGGCAGCACGCCCCGGGCGCCACCTTCGATGCGCGCTTCGCGTCGCAGCCGATCTTGCTGGCCCCGGCGCCGCCCACGCTCGCCGGCGCTACGCCGGAGTCGTCGCGGGTCGAGGTGCTGGCGCACCTGCTGCGCCTGGCGCACCGGGGAACCGCGCGCATGCCGTACCGGCAATCGGGGCTGCGGGGCGACGAAGGAGAACCGTGAAGTATACACTCGAAACCGCGCGCCAGTGCCTGCGGCGCTTCGTTCCCGACGATGCGCCGGCGCTGTTCGAGCTGAACGACGACCCGGACGTGCTGCGCTTCACCGGCGACGGGCCCTTCGCCTCCGTGGAGGCTGCACGCGTCTTCGTGGAAGGGTACAACCCGTACGACGTCGAGGGCTTCGGTCGGTGGGCGTGCATCGAGCGAGAAACCAGTGCATTTCTCGGGTGGTGCGGCCTTCGGGTGCAGGAGGACGGCGAGGTGGATATCGGGTATCGCTACCTGCCGCGCGCGCGGCGCAAGGGGTTCGCCACCGAGGCTTCGCGCGCGTGCCTGGCGTTCGGCTTCGAGGAGCGAGTGCTGCCATCGATCATCGGGCGCGCGCACGTGGAGAATGCGGCGTCGATTCGCGTGTTCCAGAAGCTGGGGATGCGATTCGAGGAGGCGATGGACTTCGAGGGGATGCCATCGGTGCAGTACCGGATGGATGCGGAGATGTGGCGGTCACTTCGATAGATGCCGGCGGAGGCTCGCGAGTACAAGCACGACCGACGGGGTGGAGTCGCGTATTCTTGTGCCATGGCACGAATGGCTTGGGTCTTGGTGGCGGGGGCTTGGTGGTGTGGATGCGAGCCGGCGCATAGCGCGCCTCCCGCCGCGAGCACGACGCCCAGTGCAGCGGCGTCCACCGGCGGGGGTCCGCAGCCTGCGGCCGTTCCCGAGGCATGGCAACGGTGCGCGAATGATGCAGAATGCACGTTCGTGGCGCTCGGGTGCTGCAGCACCACCCCGGTTCGAAGGGAGCGGGCGCAGGAGGCCAAAGCGCTTCTTCAGAGCTCGGGACGCCGGGAATGTCCGGTGAAGGCGGCGTGCGGCCCCTCGGGTGACGGCACGTGGAATGGCGCCCCCGGGCGCTGCATCAACGGCGCGTGCGGTTGCGATCCCGCTGCGCCCTTGGCGTCGAACTGCCTCGGTCCGTAGCGCAGACGCAGGGCGGAACAACCGTGCATTTTACATGAATACCTCGCAGGCGCCGACCAGAGGAAAGTGCGCTGGCCTGGAATAAACGGCGCCATTGCCACGTCAGGGAGCGCAACGAGACCCATCGATGCTCCCCAAAAAGCTTGCCGTAACCTTCGTCGCTGCGCATGCCATCGGTTGCGCGCCCTCTGCGCCGGCCACGGCGCCCGCCACGTCCCCCACCACCCGCGCAGCGGCGACGGTCGCTTCGCCCATGCGCGACGGGACGTTGATCTCCGAGGAGCGCTGCCCGCTCCCCACCGAGGACGAGAAGATCGCGAGGTCGGCGCTTCCCTTCCGCAAGCACACGCACGGGCAGGACCAGCCGCATGCCGCCGTGGATGCGGCGGCCCCTCCGGCGCCGACCGTTGCTCCGGCCAGCCCGGCCGAGGTGGCGAGCCTTCGCGCACTCGTGGCCGAGGGACGCTGCCGCAAGGTTCGCTACGCGTCCGGAGGCTTCTCGGTGGTGGGCTTCGTGCTCGAGCCCCGGGGCCCCGGGCACCATCCCGTCGTGCTGGTGGCTCGCGGCGGCAACAGCATGATGGGTTTGATCGGCCCGCGCATGCTGCTCGAGATGAACCAGCTCGTGGAGCGGGGCTTCGTGGTCCTCGCGACGCAGTACCGAGGAAGCGACGGCGGCGAGGGCGTGGACCAGTTCGGCGGAGGCGATACGCAGGATCTCGCCAGCCTCGTGCCGCTCGCGCGAAGCCTGCCTTCGGTCGAGCCGGGCGATCCGTTCGTGCTCGGCTACTCGCGCGGCGGTATGACGGCCGCCTTGGCGCTGCGTCGCGGACTTCGGGTGCGGGCCGCGGCGCTCTTCTCGGGGCTCTTCGATCTCGAGCGCGACGCGCGCGAGCACCCGGAGATGGCCGAGAACTACCGGGAGCTGGTTCCCGGCTTCAAAGAGAACCCCGACGCCGCACTCCGCGAGCGCAGCGCCGTCGCTTGGGCACCCGAGATCCACGCGCCGCTGCTCCTGCTCGCGGGAACCCGCGACACCGTGGTGTCGCCCGCGAACAACGCCGAGCGCCTGCACGCGCTCCGTCGCAGCGCGAACCTCGAGTCTCGGCTCCTCACCTGGGACGACGGCCACGGCCTCGACGCGCACCGCGTGGAGGCCATCGACGCCATCGCCGACTGGTTCAAGAGCCACGCCGCGCGCGCTCCCTGAGCGCGAGCCTTCGCTCAGCGGTACGAGCCCGCCACCTGCTTGGTCGGCACATTCAGCCGATTCCACAGGTTCACCAGCGCGATGTTGGTGAGGAGCGCGGCGAGCGCGGGCTCGTCGAAGTGACGGGCCGCCTCGTTCCAGACGTCGTCGGGCACCGGGTCCGCGCGATCGGCGAGCCGCGTGACCGCCTCGGTGAGGGCCAGCGCGGCGCGCTCGGCATCGGTGAAGTGCGGAGATTCCCGAAAGGCCGCGACGGCGTGGATGCGCATGCCCTTCTCGCCGGACTTCTCCAGGGCGCGCGCGTGCATGTCGACGCAGAATCCGCAGCCGTTGATCTGGCTCGCGCGGAGGTGCACCAGCTCGAGGGTGCCCGCGGGAACGCCGGCGTTGGTGGTGGATGCGGCGAGCGCCTGGAGCGCCGGAAGGGCCTCCGGGAGGATCATGACGGGGCTCTTCATTCGTGCTTGCATGGGCGTATCTCCGGGTGGATGGTCACATCGAGCCGTGCTCGTTCGTCATGAAGACGGACCTCGACCCCGCGATGTGACCGATGGACGAAAAAGAGCTCGCAGCCCAGTTCGAAAGCCTCCGCCCGCACCTGCGCTCGGTGGCGTACCGCATGCTCGGGTCGGTGAGCGAGGCCGACGACGCGGTGCAAGAAGCTTGGTTTCGGCTGCACCGGGCCGACGCCGCCGAGGTCGAGAACCTCAAGGCGTGGCTCACCACGGTGGTGGCCCGCCTGAGCCTCGACGTGCTCCGGACGCGACAAGGGCGGCCCGACGCGCCCACCGGCACCCGGCTCCCGGACCCCATCGTCGGCACCGAAGACTCGCCGGAGGCGGATCTCCTGCACCTCGACTCCATCGGCATGGCGCTCCTGGTGGTGCTGGAGACGCTCCCGGCGGCGGAGCGCTTGGCCTTCGTGCTCCACGATCTGTTCGCCGTGCCGTTCGAGGACATCGCCCCCATCGTGCAGCGCACGCCCACCGCGGCCCGGCAGCTGGCGAGCCGGGCCCGGAAGCGCGTGCAAGACACAGCAAAGCCACAAGACCCGGACCTCTCGCAGCAGCGGGCTGCCGTCGACGCGTTCCTGGCCGCCTCGCGCAACGGCGACTTCGGCGCGCTCATGGCGGTCCTCGATCCGCAGGTGGTCCTCTACTCCGAACGCCCTGCGCAGATCGGCGCATCGATCCGTCAGGTCACGGTGCGCGGCGCCGAGACCGTCGCCAAGCAGTCGCTCTTCTTCTCCCGACAGCTGGGCGGCGAGCGCGTGGTACGCGTCGTCCGCGTCAACCGCGGTCCCGGCATCGTCACCTACCTGGGGAACGAAGTGTACTCGGTCATGGCCTTCACGCTCACCGGCGGCAAGATCGCCGAGATCCACGTCCTCGCCGACCCCGCCCGCCTGAAGCGCCTCGCACTGCCCGCGCTCCGCGACTAGCCGTCGGCTTCGCCCGCCGCAACCGCAAGGCCGCGGAGCACGATGTCGTCATCATGCGAGAAGTAGACGAGCCACTCGCCAGCCTCGTCGCACACGAACACATCCGCCGCCCCCCACCAGTTCTCGTCGAGAAATGCGCCCAGCCGCGCCGAACGAAGCCGATAGCAGCCGTCGCTTTCAAGGTGAAACACCACCGCGATGACCGAGTCCGTTGCGCCGGCAACCCAGCGTTCCACATCCTCTCGTACGTCCCGCCCCGTCCAATGCGGATCGCGAAGGCGCTCCGGGTCGAAGTTCTGGTCTGGGTCACCCAGAAAGTGTGCGCGATGCAGACGCTCCCTCAGCACGGCGTCTTCGGCGGCAGAAACCGGACGAAACTCAGCTCCGGTCATCGAACGCTCTCCCTGAGGCGCCAGCGCCTTGGTCTACACGTAGCTACGTCCCCTGTGCCACGACCACCATCCGACTGCAGTCGAAGCAGCAAAAGTAGTAGGTCGCGAGCTCTCCCACGAAGAACGACTGGCTCGCGGAGACGATGCCTGACGGCGCCGTATACTCCTCCGAGCCGACGCAGGCGGCGAACTCGCAATGTCGCCCACACCCCAGGCACTCTACCGGCTCTGGACCCTCGATCCACTCCGGTTCGCTCACTCGCAGGAACCCCCCACCTCCACTGAAAGTGTCGGGTATCAAGTTCCGCGGCATCTCCTCTCGCATTTCTTCTGTGCTCACGACCGGACGCAAGTCGAGCCAGCACTCGGGAAGAGGGTTCGGCAGCGCATCGAGCGGATCCACATCGACGTTCCACGGCGGCCCTTCGAACGCAACGGTGCGCTTTTGTTCATCGAAGGAGTAAAACTGACGCTCGAGATTTTCACCGTCCAATCGTGCGCACACGGGCAGCACCCCGACCCGCCGAGTGAGACCGAGTCGAGGGTCACGCAAGTCCAGCGACATGATCAGCGTGGGCAACGGCGTCACACCGGCCGGCGCGACGATCCTCCATGTCGACCCGCCGAACGCGTGCGTGTACTCACCCCTCCCCGGAACCGCAAAGTACCCTGCCACAGCAACCTCCCTCCTGCCGATACGTGCGCGGTCAGAGCCTCGGGCCGTGACGTGGTTCGCCGAGCACCCGGGTCACATCATCGAGAAGCGTCTTGGGCGCCGACGCATCCAGTTCTACCAGGAGGCCGTCGACCTCCAGACCACGCGCGGCCTCCTCGTCGAGGCGCAACTCCAGCAGCGCGGGGGAGAGCAACCATTCTGTGACGCCCCCGTAGTGCGTGGAGCCATCCAACACGATGCAGTACGTGTCCATGCCCAGTTTGCGATCCTGTTCATCGAACGAGTGAGCGACCTGAAGCTCCAGCGTCGTGCCGTTGCCGTCCTCGTCCTCTGCCATCACGACGCAGAAGAAATCGTCGTCCTCGAGCGAGGCCACGGCGCTTGCTCGAAACCTGAGCATCGTCACGTCCGCACCCGAGCGGCTTCTCGCGCGGCGATTGCGCGGGAGAGGAAGGTGGCGGCCAGCCCTGCTCCGACGAAGCCATCCTCCACTGCACCTGGCGGAGGCTGGGACTTCAAGCGGCACTCAGAGACTTCCCGACCGGGATCGTCCTCGGAGTACTCAACTGCGAAGAAGAGGCTCACGTGCCCTCGCCGGGCGATCGTAAACGCCGTCCAGGCTTGCGTAGGTTCGATGCTCGTGCCCCCTTCTCGGCCATCGAAAGCAGGATGCCGCGGTTCTCCGGGGGACGCAATCCCTCGCTAGCTTTCGTTCGACACAGCCGCAACGACGAGGGCCACCCGACCTATCGCCTCGTCGACCCGGGCGAACAGCGAGCCGGCCTTCGCCGCAACGAACTTGCTGCCGACCGACGACCCCTCGTTCTCGTAGACGACCGCGCACGGCGCGAGCTGCGCGAACGCCCCCAGCGCTGCCTCGAGCGCGCTCCGCGGTGCGGCGTCGAGGGCGTGCTGTTCCCACTCGACGAGCATGCGCCCGTCGAGGTAGAGCCCATAGGCCGCATGGGTGAGCTCGGTCGGGAGCCAGGGAGCGACATGGTCGGGTAGCGGGCAGAGCACGAAGCGCATCGCGCCCCAGTAAAACTCGGGCGGCTCCACGGGGCTGACTGCGTCGCCGAACTGCACCAGCAGCTCGACCAACGCATCTGCCTCACGCCACCGGGGGCACACGATTACCAAGGATGAGGACATGGCGCTCCTGCGAAGGGCTCAGGTTGATTGCGAAAGCACGGACACGCGATTGCAGCCGAAACAGGCGAAGAAATAGAGCGCGAATTCCCCCAAAAAGAACGGCTCGGAAGACGAGACGAGTCCAGAGGGGTGGGATTCGTTCTCGTAGCCCACGCAAGCCACCGGCGCCTGCTCCGTGCCACATGAAGTGCACGCGACCTCCTCCGCGTGTTGAAGCCACAGCGGCTCGCCACCAACACGCAGGAAACCAACGTCCCCCAGGAACGTGTCCTGAACGTCGTACTTGTCGGTAACGCGCGGGTCCTCCGCTTCTCGAAGGGGCCGCAGGCGAAGCGGATGCTGGGGAAGTGGGTTGGGCAGATAGTAGTCAGGCTCCGTGTCGGCGTGCCATGCAGGCCCGTCGAACGCGATCCTCTTCAGAACCGGGTCGAAGGAGTAGTGCTGGCGATCGAGGTTCGAACCGTCGAGGTGAGCACAAAGCGGGAGCACTTCCGACGAACGACCAAAGCCGAGTCGCGGATCGCCGAGGTCGAGCGTCAGGACCAGCGTCGGCCCGGGTGACGCACCGGTTGGAGCAACAACCGTCCACCCTGCCCCACCGAACACGTGGCAATACCTATCGGCACCAGGCTCAGCAATGTATCCGGCCATCGCCATCGTCTCCTCTGCGTTCACTCGTCTACCGCGCTTCGGCGCGTACGATTCGTGAGTCCGAATGTTTCCCGTAGCGGCGTCATGATTTACGACTCGGACGGACGCGCCATTCCTTGCGCAGGGATTGGGCAGCGACGAGCTCGTTCGCCAGCCGCTCCAGGTCTGCCTGCTCGGTGGAGGCGACAAAGACGTCGGGGCACACCATGAAGGACGCGCCTGGCCGTACGCCCGGCCCCTGGCTCCAGGCGTACGCGTAGGAGCACACGCTGAGCACGTAGGCTTCGCCGGTCGTCAGCTCGATTCGCATCGGGAACATGCCCGCCCGGCGCTTCATCGCGAAGACTCTCGAGGCGCTGGATCTCGGGGGCGCCTGCCATTTTCGTCGACGGTGCACGCGCCACGTCTCGCGCAGGGCGCCGGTTGCGATGAGCATGCGTGCAGTCCGCTCGAGGTCCGGGCGCGTGATGGACGACACGAGAAGATCGGGGCCATGGGTGAATCCCTGCTCCTCGTTCTCCAGCCACGTCGTCCACGCGAAGTCGTAGGTCCACACGTTGAGCGCGTACTTCGCGCCGTCGGTGAGGACGATCGCCGTGTTGAAGTACTCCTCGGGCTTGTCCTCCGGGTTCTCGTCGCAGCAGAGCTCGTACTCGATCCCCAACCTCGCGAGCTTCGCCCCGGTGTTCCCGCCCATCGACGCGATCATGCCGCGCTTCGCGGGGCGCCGCAACCGCACAAAACGAAACGGCCCGGCGGGTGGGCCGGGCCGTTTCGCGGTTTCAGCGCACGCAGATCAGCCGGACTTGCCGCTGACCGAGGCGCTGGCGCTCACGCTGACGTTGATGCTGGCCGAGGCCTTCGCGCTGGCGGCGAGGGACGAGCTGAAGCAGGTGGCGCCGGAGAGGCCGATGTCACCGACGGCGGAGAAGGCGCCGACGGTCTTGCCGGCCATCTCGCCGATGGGCTCGGTGAGGGCGATGGTGAGGTTGACGGCGGTGCCGATGTCCTTCAGACGCGCGTTGAACGCGTTGAGAAGGTCGACGTCGCCCTCGATGACGAGCGCCACTTGCGGGGCGGGGCAGTTCACTTCGGCCTTCGCCGAAGCCTTGCAGCTCGCGTTGCACTCGGCGCTCGCCGAGCAGTCGAGCTTGCCCTGGCACGTGGGCGGCGACAGAGCGGCGTCGCACTTGCCATGGCAGGAGCCCTGGCACTTGGCGCTGCCCGGCTGCACGTTGCAGCTGCCTTCGCACTTGCCCTGGCAAGCAACGCCGCCGGAGGCCGCGCAGCTACCCTTGCACTGGCCTTCGCACTTGCCGCCGGAGAACTTGCCGGTGCACTGCGCGCCGCAGGAGCCGGTGGCGGAACCGCCGGTGCACTTGCCGACGCACTTGCCTTTGCACGAGGTGGTGCCCTGAGCGCCATCGCAGGTGCCTTCGCAGCTGCCGCTGCAGGAGCCGGAGAACTCCACCGAGCAGCCCGCGTCGCAGGTGCCGGTGAAGCTGGGCGCGGTGCAGTTGCCTTCGCAGGTGCCGGAGCACGAGACCGCGACGTCGGAGGTGCAGGAGCCGGTGCAGCTACCGCTGCAGGTGGCGGTGGGCGCGGTCACCTCGCAGGTGCCGTCGCAGGAACCGTTGCAGTCCACCACCAGCTTGCCCGGCTCGCACTTGGCGGACACGTCGCAGTTCGCGTCGACCTTGCAGCTGCCTTCGCACTTGGCCTGGGCCGAGACGCTGGCGTTGCAGTTGAAGGCCACGTCGAGCTTGAGGGTCACGCCCTTGGCCAGCGCCGACTTGATGCGCGCATCGAGGACCGCGCACGCTTCCTTGGCGGACGTCTTGCTCGTGTCGAGGCCGAGGTCCTTGTTCATCCCAGTGCAGATGGCCGCCCACTTGGCCTCCACTTCCGCTGCCTTTGCCTGAAGCTTGTTGGAGGCATCCGCGTAGGCCTTCAGCGTGGCTTGTGCCTGACCCGAGACGTCCAGGCTGTCGCAGCCACCGGGAAGGCTGCTCGAGCAACCGTTGGCGGAGGCGAGGAAGATCAGGGCGGAACCGAGACCTGCACCCTGGAGGGCGCGGCGGGAAAGGGAAGAACTCATGCGGAAGACTCCTTGTTTCGGGAAGAACAGTAACGAGCCTTCCTATGCAAGCCTGGACCGCGCGACTTGGGAAGTTCCCAGGCCCGAAATTCGACAAATCCGTGCCGAAACGCCGGTGTGGGCGCCCTGCCTACCCGTCAATTTTGCGTGCGGCATCCGTCTCAGCGGATGGCTCGCACGTCCCAGCGGATGCGCCGCGGCACGGGGCCATCGGAGGTGAGCGTGATGCCGCGAAAGCGCACCTGCGTCTTGGTGGCGAGGTTCGAGGAAACGCGGAGGCGATCGATGTCGCCCTGCGCGGTGGCCAGGGTGCAGCGCTCACAGGTGCCGATGCGCGCCTCGTCCACGGCGTCGAGGGCGTCGCTCTCGTCCGGGCTTCCGGTGCGGGTGGCGGTGAGCTTGGTGCCGTCGAAGAGCACGAACGAAGCGGTGGACCCGGGCGCCAGGGCCGTCACCACGTCCAGCCGATCCTTCACCGTCTCCGGCGTCACCACCGAGGGCTCGGTGGCCGGCGCCAGGGTGTCGATGGTGGGGTCGAGGAGCGGGAGCAGCTGCCCCTCCACCAGGAACACCGGCAGCTTTTGCAGGGGCACCGGCACCGTGGTCTCGCTGGGGCCCACGTAGAGCTTGCCCTCGTCGAGGTCCACGTAGCGCCCCTGCGGGAAGAACACCTTGCGCGCGGTGAGCCCGCGCCGCACGACCGGTGTAGTATACAGAGAAGGTCCGAGGAAGAACGCGTCCTCGATGCCCCACACCCGCGGCTCCTTGGGGAACATGAGGAACGGGTGCCGCATCATGGGAATGCCGCTCTGGTGCGCGTCGCGCGAGAGCGCCATGAAGTACGGCTGCATGCGCGTGTGAAAGCGCGTCATGGCGGCGTAGATGCGGGTGGTCTCCTCGTCGGCGAAGGTGTTCCACTTGTGCTTGTCGGCGCCGGTGGGGTTGGCGCACGAGGTCTCTTCTTCCATGAACGGCGAGACCGCGCCCACCTCGACCCAGCGGAGGTACACCTCCTTGTCGTTGGGAAAGTCGGTGAGGCACTTGAAGCCGCTGATGTCGCTGCCCCACATGGGCACGCCGGTCATGCCCAGGTTGAGGCCGCCGCGGAGTAGCGCCGGGAGGCCCTGGGTCTCGTCGAAGGTGCCCTCGGGATCGCCGCCCCACACCGCGGGCACGTAGTGCGCGGTGCCCACGTAGCCGGCGCGCACGAAGAAGAGGAAGTTGTCCGGACGCTCCTTCACCAAGAGGTCGTGGGCCGCCTTGGCGGAGAGGACCGGGAACGCGTTGTGAAGCTCGGCGCCGGTGCGGCCGTCGTGGGCCTTCCATGTAGGTTGCACGTACTCGCCGAAGTCGTGCATCCAGCCGTCGTAGCCCAGGTTCAGCGCGCGCCGCATGAGGTCCTGGAACCAGCTCACGCCCTCGGGATTGGTGAGATCGATGGTGGCCACCGCCTGGAAGCCGCCGGAGCCCAGGAACGCGCTGCCGACGTTGCCTTTCTCGTCTTTGAGAAAGAGATTGTGGGCGATGCCGTACTCGCGATCGCCCTTGGCGCCGTCGAGGGTGAGCGACACGTAGGGGTTGTAGTAGCCCACCAGCTTGTAGCCCCAGTGGTGGAGGAGCTGCGCGAAGCCCTTCAGATCCTCCTCGTGCCCCACCTCGAAGCGCGCCGGTAGAAAGTGAGCGGCGTCGTCGATGACGGTGAGGGGAATCTTCTTGTCGCGGAAGGCGCGGAACTCCGGCACGCCGTCGATGAGGGTGAGGCCGCCGGAGATCTTCTTGGGCCCGAAGACCCAGGGTGCGGGCACGAAGGGGCGCCCCGTGTCGCGGCTGAAGTCGTCGAGCGATTCCTTGGGGTCGTCGTGCACGTAGACGACGGTGGTGAGCTCCGGCGCGTAGGCCTCGAGGCGGAAGGCGTCCTCGCGTTCGCTGCCGAAGTGCACCTGGGTGCGGCGGGTGGTGTTCATCCACGCTGCGTAGCCCTTGCTCGAGAGGAAGAACGGTACCGGGAAGTAGGTCATCGACGGGCCGTTGGGCACCGGGTTCAAGGGACCGCGCGGCGTGTTCTCGCCCTTGCCCAGGCCGCCCTCCTCGGGCCACGCGTAGAGCGAGAGGCCGCGATGGTCGACGCTGGTGAAGCGCTCGCCGAGCCCGAAGAAGTGCTCGTCGGCCGGGAGATCGAACGCGAGCGACACCTTGTTCCAGGGCTGGCCGCCGTCGGTCCAGGTGCCTTGCGCCTTGGTGACCATGGTGACCTTGGTGCCTTCGAGGGCCACCGAAAAGCGCACGTCGCCGGAGACGCCGGGAATGTCGAAGACCATGGTGGTGGCGGTCTGCTCCACCACGGTGGCGTTGATGCCGCCGCGCCAGCCCTCGGCGAGGCCGCCATAGGTGTCCCAGCCGGGGAGCACCTGCACGCGGTAGTAGGGCTCCTCGTAGGTGGCGTTCACGCTCCGGTGCGACTCGTCCTTGGCGCCGGCCGACTGCAGCACCGTGCGGCCGTCCTTGTTCTCGATGCTGAAGCGAAACGGCGAGAGCTCGGCGACGAACTTCACCTCACCATTGGAGAGCGTCACCACCTGACGGTCTTCGCCGCAAGCCTGCGAGAGAATGACCATCGAAGCGAGCACGAGGGGGATGGCAGCGCGCATGCCTAAGGGCTAACACCGGCCGCAGGCCAGGGCGAGCGGAGACGCAAAACCCGAGTGACGCGCCCCGTACCCAGAGGAAACACGGGGACCCCTCTGCGGCTGCAGGTCAGTCGTCGTCGTCGATGGCGTCCAGGGCGTCGAGCTCCACCGGATCGTGGGCGCAGAAGAGCTTCACGTTGCCGCCCTTCTTGAGCTCGTGGAGGCGCTGATGGTTGCCGCGGATCTTCGTGCGGTCGATGGCCATGGTGTCCTCGAAGAAGCCAAGGAGCGAGGGGCGCCCGTCGTCGGCCTCGCGCTCCACCGAGCTGCGATGGAAGTACGCGTCACCGGCGTGCACGTAGGCCTCGCCGGGTGCGTCGATGGCCACGCACGCGTGACCCCGCGTGTGCCCCGAGAGCGGAAGGAGCAGCAACTCCGGCGGGAGCCCCTGGAGCTCGCGCACGCAAGAGAAGCCGCGCCAGGGCTCGCCCTTGGGCTCGTACAACGCAAAATCAGGGCCGTGGGCCCACTGGCACGGCCGGTAGCGGTTGCGCTCGGCGAAGGTCTTCCGCGCCATGGCCGCGGCGTGCTCGCCGGCCAGCACGTGCACCTTGGCTTCGGGAAAGTCCGGGAGGCCGCCCGCGTGGTCCACGTCCATGTGCGTGAGGATGATGTGCCGCACGTCTTCCGTGCGAAAGCCCTTGGAGGCCACGAAGCGCACCGCGCACTCGCTCGCGTCGAGCTTGGGCGCGACGAAGGTGACGAACTCGAGGCCCAAGCGAGTCGCGCCGTCCTGGCAGTCGGCGATGCCCATACCGGTGTCCACCAACACCAGGCCGTGCGCGTCGGTCTCGATGAGAAGACAGTGGCACACGAGGCGTCCGCGCTCGAAGTAGCTGCCATCCCCGTTGAGCAAGCGTCGGCCCACCGGACACAGGGTTCCGGCGTTGAAGTGATGCACTCTCACGATGCCTCCGCCACGAGCTCCCGGGTGTCGGTCACGATGTGGGCCACCGGCACATCGTACGCGGCGGCGGGGACCTCGGCCAGGAGCTGATAGTCGTACACCACGGCCACCGTGACAGCCTGCGCATGGAGCGGCAGCGTGCGATCGTAGAACCCGCCGCCGTAGCCCAGGCGAAAGCCCCGCACGTCGACGCCGAGTGCGGGCACCACGATGGCATCGAGATCGCCCGCGAGCTCGGCCTCGGGCGGTGGCTCGGCGAATCCGAAGCCCCGCTCCTCGAGGACGCTCAGGTCGGGCACGTAGCGAAAGCTCATCTCCCGCGTCTCCGGGTCGATGACCGGATAGGCCACCTTGGCGCCGCGCTCGCGCAGCACCGCATCGAAACCGCGCAGATCGACCTCGTGGCGCGCCTCGATGGGCCAGAAGAGGGCCACCCGACGCTTGCCTTCGAGAGCCGCATGGGCCGCGAGCCGCTCGCAGATCTTCCGGGAGCGCGCAGCACAAGCTTCTGCGGGTGCGGTGCTCCGTAGGCCCCGGATGCGCTTGCGGAGCTCGGCCTTCACCTTGCGCAGAATGGCGTCGTCCGGGAGCAGGCTGCTCATCGGCCCTGCCCTGGGGCGCGCACGACGGCTTCGTCACCCACCGAAACGTCCCAGTTGGTGACGATGATCTCGCGGGTATCGCCGCGCTTGGTGATGTCGGAGTTGATGGACCGCCGCACGTTCACCACCCGCGTCCAGAAGCTCTTGTAGAGCTCTTCCGTCTCTTTCGTGTCGTGGTTGGAAAGCATGGCTTTTACACCCTTCTTGGCGAGGCGCGCGAGCTCGCCGGCGAGCTTCACCTGGTCCTTGGGACCGAAGCCCGCCATCGAGTACGCGGTGAACTGCGCGGTGCGCGAGAGCGGCACGTAGGGCGGGTCGAGGTACACGAAGTCGCCGCGCTTGGCGCGCTTGGTGACGGTGCGGTAGTCGCCGGTGACCAGCTCCACCCCGGCGAGGGCGCGCGAGGCCTCTTCGAGCCCCTCTTCGTCGAGGATCTTCGGGTTCTTGTAGGTTCCGAAGGGCACGTTGAACTGCCCCTTGGAGTTCACTCGCCAGAGGCCGTTGAAGCAGGTCTTGTTGAGGAACAAGAACCGGGCGCCGCGGGCGGCGTCCTTGAGGTTCGAGGGATCCTTGGCCCGGGTCTCGTAGAACAGGTCGCGGTCGTAGCGGTACTTCCGGAGCGCCCGCACCAGTCCTGGCAAGTCGTCACGCAGGGCCCGATAGCAGGCCATGAGGTCTTCGTTCTGGTCGCAGAGAATCGCGCGCTCGAAGGGCCGCGGCGTGTGGCCGGCGAGCGCGAAGAAGACCGCCGCGCCGCCGCAGAAGGGCTCGATGTACGTCCCCATGGACGCTGGCACGTGCGAGAGCAGCTCGTTCAGGAGCTTGCCCTTGCCGCCCGCCCATTTGACGACTGGCCGAATCACGTGGTCCCGGTGGTAGCCGAAAGGCACCAGAGGGGGCAACAGACCCGCGTGAAAAACCGCGGTTTCACGGTCCGGGCCCCGGCGCCGAATCGGCCGAGATCCCGCCGTCGGGCCCCGGCGCGGGCGCACCTGCATCGAGGGGCTCGCCGAAGAGGGCTGCCAGGCGGCTGGCATCCACCTGGAAGGTGGCGTCGGCGTGCCCGTAGCGTGCATAATACATGTTATCTTTGCGGGCGCCGATGGTGAGCTTCACCTGCCGGGGTCCGCCGTCCCGGGCCAGATCGATGGTCCACTCCACCGGCTTGTCGAAGCCCTCGCCGGGGCGCGCGGGGCCCAGGTGGACCACGTCGTCGGCGCGAAACGTACGGAGCGCCACCCAGGCCTGGGCGGTCTCCACGCCGGCGTCCGCGAAGAGCTCGGTTCGCTTGCCGTCCTTGCGACGGGTCGCGGCGAGGATGCCCGCGTCGTCGGGGATGAGCACCCGGTCGAGGTAGATGCGCCGGAGCGCGCGCCCCACGTCTTCGGGCGCCGCGAAGAACGTGCCGCCGTCCACCTGCGCGGCCACGTAGCCGGGCAAGAGCGCCGGGCCCACCGTGAGGCGCGCGGCAGGCCTGCCGGCGAACCCCAGCGTCACCGAGCAGCGATTCTCCGCGGAGAGCGGGATCGCTCCGTGAAACCAAAGGTCCGCGCGCAGCCGGCGCAGCGTGTCGAGGAGCTCGAGGACGCGCGCGTTGTCCACCACGAAGGTCGTCTTGCCGGTGCCGGTCCAGGTGCCGTGGGCCAGCGTGAGCTCCTGCGGCGTGCCGCAGTCGAGGGTGATGCCGGTGGGTCCGGCGCCGAGATCCCACACCGTGCTCGGCCGATACGGCTCCGGGCCCGGGAACCCGAGTGACACCAGGGTGGGCGCCACCGCCAGCACCGCTCCGTCGGCAGCGCGCTTGGCGTACACCTGCGCGCCCTCGGCGTACACGTCCACGTGCTCGGTTCGCTTTCCTTCTCCCCGATGGAGATCCAGGGAAAAGAGCGGCGCGCCCAGCGTGGGCGTCGGGGAGACGCGTGTACCTTGCACCTTGAAGAGCTCGAGCAAGAAGCGCGAGAAGGTCTCGGCCTCGCCCGGGGCGAGGTCCCGGTCTTCCGGCGCCCGCAGCCGATAGCCGGTCCCCTTCCGCGCCAGATCGAGCCGCTTGCCCGGCGCCGCGCTGGCGAAGTCCTCCAGCTCGTCCGGGCGCATGCCGAAGAGCCCTCGATCGGCCAGGGTCTCGCCTTCGATGCCCAGGTTCTCGAGGGCCACGCGCGGCACGCAGGCGCCCACCGGGAGCGGCGTCTTGCGGAAGAAGACCACCCGCTCCGGATGCCCCGGGCACGGCCCGCCGATGAGCAACTCCGCAGGGGCCTGCGACGGAGCGATGGGCGTCATGCGCACCACGAAGGAAGGGTCGCGCGTGAGCGCCGTGGCCTCGTCCACCGTGAGGAACGACTCCGCACGCAGATCGGCCAGCGCCAGCCACAAGCGGTCGATGGTGGTGCGCGAGGCGCGCAGGTTCGGCCCTTCGATGCGAAACGACAGATCGTCGATGCGCTTGAGCGAGAGCGCGCGCGGCCCGTTCTGGATGGTCAGCGCGTCGAGCGCCACCGAGAGGTATGGCACCAGGGTCTTCTCCCGATACACGTCGGCGCTGCGCGTGATGTCGGTGACGAAGTCGCGGGCCACCACCACCGGCTTGCCGTCGATGCGAAAGTAGGCCGCGCCTTCCGGCGTGGGCGCCGGGCCCCCCAGCACGAAGCGCGTGGTGACCTTGCCCATGGTCACCTCCCCCACCAGGCGCTCGGGGCCGAAGTCACTCGGCTCGCCCTCCAGCCTGCGCACCGGGTTCGAGTGCTCGAGGACGGAGAGGAGCTGGTCGAGTGCAGCGGCGTCGATGTCGGCGTTCACCGGCGAGGTGACGCGAAAGTCGAGCTCGCCGGCATCGGCTCCGGCATCGCGCACCAGCACCAACGTGGTGCCGTTCTGGCGCACCTCGATGCGTGAGATCTCCGCCCGCCGCCACACCGGAAACAGATGCAGCGAACGCGCGTTCTTCTCCACGTCGGAAACCGAGCCCCGGTCCACGAACCAAGCGTAGAGCGAGAGGGCGACCGCGAGCAGCAGGAGGAGCGTTGGCACCGCGAAGCGACGGGCCTTCATTTGCGCTTCTTGTCGGACTTCGCCTTGGGCTTGCGCGGCGCCGGCGGCGCGTCTTCTTCCTCGGTCGCCGCGGGTTCTGAGGCCTCGGCCTTCTTCGTGGGCGCCTTCGCGCCTTTGGACACGTAGGCCGCGCGCTCACCGCTCCGGCGCATGAAGAAGACCACCAGCCCCAGCAGCACCGCGGCCAAAGGAATGTACGCCAGGACAAACCGTTGGATCTCGCCGCGCGAGCTCTCGGTGATGCGAATACCGGCCGCCACCTTCTGGTGGTCCGGGACGTCGAGCACCTGCGGCTTCGCCGAGAGCCAGGCGATGGCGTTCTCCACCAGCATGGCCTCCCGCGCCCGTCGCCGTCGACCCGCCAGTGGGTGGGCAAGAGCGCGCTGCGGGTGCCGATGACCACCACCCGGGGGCCGTGGGGCGCGGAGGGCGCGAGCTTCGGGCGCTCGCTGGCCATGGCGAGCACGAGCGGGCCCGGGATGTCGCCGCTCTTCTTCGGCGGCGCCGCGGTCCACTCGGCGGCGCCCACCACGTTCACCACGCCATAGGCCTCGGCGCTGGTGGTGAGCAGGTCGATCGGGACGGCGTTCCCCTCCCCCGCCACACGATGAAGCGACCGCGCGAAGTGCACGATGGTCTTGGGCGCCACCCGGGCGCGGCCAGCTTCCACCACCAGCGGCTGGGTCACCGCGTGCGGGCGCGCCACGGCATCGAAGCGAATGCCCGCCGATTCCGGGTAGAATGCACGTTCTGCGGTCTCGAACACCAGGTCCTCTTCCAGACCGATGCCGAAGGGCGCGAGCGCCTCGCCGAGGCCCGAGCGCATCAGCCCGGTGTCGGTGTCGGCGTTCATGGGGCCCACCGCGAACAGCGCGTTGCCGCCGGAGAGCAGGTACGTGCGGAGGCGCGCCTCCTCTTCCTTGGTGAACGCGCCCTGGGGGCCGGGCAGGATCGCCACCTGGCAGCCCTTGAACGGCTCGTGGGCGCCGGGGACGGTGGTGTCGACCGAGGCGACCTCGTAGTTGTCCTTCTCCAGCAGGTCCTGGAGAAAGCCGATGCCGTCCGGGCTGCCGTCTTTCAGATCGCGCTCGCCATGGCCGGTGACGAAGCAGAGCTTGGGTTTGTCGCCGCCCAGCACGTTGCGCAACGCCCCGGTGAGCGCCCGCTCCTCGCGCGGCTTGGCCCGCGGATCGTCGGCGTTCTCGACCTCGACCAGGTCCGACGGGCTGATGAACCAGTGGCGATCGTCGCGCGAGACCACGATGACGGCGTCCGACACCACCGAGCTCCCGATGGTGCGTCCGGCGTCCATCTTGAACCGCTTCTTCACGTCGGCGAAGCCAGCAGGGTTCTTGTCGGGATCGATGTAGTGTACCTCGATCTTGGTGGTCTCCGCCTGGTAGGCGACGAGCATCTGCTTGACGCTCTCTTTCAGCGGATCGCCACCCGAGAACAGCACCCACACGTGGACGGTCTCCGGGAGCGAGCGGAGCGTCTCCACGGTGGCCGGCGAGAGCGAGTAGCGGCGATCGCTGGTGAGGTCCCAGCGCTTGTAGTGGCGCGCGCCCAGCACGTTGAGCACCACCGCGATGACGATGGCCGCGGCGGTGGAGCCGAGGAGCAGCGAGCGCCCCGAGAGCTGTGCGAGACGCGCGTTCACGAGCCTGCTCCTCGCCACGAGTCGACCGTGCGCACGGTCAGGTAGAGCGGCACCAGGATGAGCGCGAAGTCGAAGCAGAGGCGACGGCTATCGATGAGCCCGCTGGAGAATTCGTTCATCTGCGCCCAGATGGAGACGTGCGAGGCGACGGCGTTCATCCAGGTGCCGTCCTTGGTGACGAACTCGGCCACACCGATGATGAACAGCACCAGGATGATCAGCGCGGTGAGCACCAGCGCGAGGAACTGACTCTTGGTGAGGGCGCTCATCCACAGACCGATGGAGAGGAAGGCCGCGCCCACCAGGAACACGCCCAGGTAGCTCGCCGCCGCCACCGGCACGTCGATCTTTCCGGTGCGATCGAGCACCACCAGGTAGTAGGTCGTGGGAAGCCACATGGCCGCATAGGTGGTGAGCGCCGCGGCGTACTTGGCCAGCACCACCGCGGTGGGCGAAACCGGCACCGTCAGGAGCGTCTCGATGGTCCCGGACCGGCGCTCCTCGGCGAAGAGGCGCATGGTGAGCGGAGGTACCAGCAGGAACAGCACCACGTAGAGCAGCACCGTGTTCCCGAAGAAGGCCGAGAGGGGGGTCTGGTCGCTGACGATCTCGGTCTGGCTCGAGAAGTGGTCCACCAGCAAGAAGAAGTGCATGCCCTGCACGAGCAGGAACACCACGATGAGCACCCAGGCCAGGGGCGTGACGAAGAAGCCGAACAGCTCCCGCTTGAAGATGGGCCAGAAGCCTCTCACGACGCGGCCTCTTCTTCGGTCTCGGCAGCCTCGACTTCGCCGGTGAGCCGCGCGAACACCTCCTCGAGCGACGTCGCGGCCGGCCGGAGCTCCACCAGCCCCAGGCCGTCGGCGCCCACCACGGCCCGCGCGATGTGCTCGGCGAGCTCGGTGGCGGTCGCTCCCTTCCACTTCACTTCGAAGGTCTGCACCTGCGCTTCGCCGGCCGGGGGTGCCGCTGCGCTGCGGGCCGTGACCTTGGACACCCCGGTCACGCGCTCGAGCGCACGCCGAGCCGCCGCCGCATCGCCGCGCACGGTGACCAGCAGCATGGACGGCGCACCCTTGGCGCGAATTTCTTCGAGCGTGCCCTGCGCGATGAGGCGCCCGCGATCGATGACGATGGCCCGCGAGCAGGTGGCCTCTACCTCGCTGAGAATGTGCGTCGACAGCAGGACGGTGTGCTCCTCGCCCAGGTCCCGCAGGACGTCGCGGACCTCGCGGATCTGGTTCGGATCGAGGCCCGCCGTGGGCTCGTCGAGGATGAGGAGCGGCGGCTTGGCCACCAGTGCATCGGCCAGCCCCACCCGCTGGCGGTAGCCCTTGGAGAGGTTGCCGATGGTGACGTTGGCCACGTCGGTGACGCGCGCCTTCTCCATCGCTTCGTCCACGAAACGCGGGCGGTCGCGCCGTGCCACCTGCTTCAGCTCGGCGCGGAACTTCAGATACTCGAGGACGCGCATCTCCGGGTAGAGCGGGACCGCCTCGGGCATGTATCCCACGCGACGGCGCGCCTCGTCACTCGCCTCGGCTACGTCGAAGCCGGCGATCTTCA
>JABFRG010000237.1 GCA_013141295.1 Polyangiaceae bacterium | reverse complement strand
GTCTTCCACCGCGTCCATGCGGCAGGTCCCCTGGAACTCGACGCCGCGATCGATGAACAGCGAGGGCGAGTGGAGATTGCCCACCACCTTGGCCGGCGCATGGATCTCGATGGCGGTCTTTGCCCGGATGTTGCCGCGGATGGTACCGCCGCGGACGATGACCGTGGCCACGTCGATCTCCGCCTCCACGTCGGCGCCGTCGCCGACGATGAGCGTGTCGTCGCTCCGGATGTCGCCTTTGAAGGCGCCGTCGATGCGCACCGAGCCTTCGAACGCGAGCTTCCCCTCGAAGCGCGTTCCCGGCCCCAAGAGCGAAGTGAGCTCGAGGGAGCTTCTGGCACCGTCCGGCGTACGTTCCATGGTCCGCCTGACCTAGCAAATCCCGAGACATCGCGCAACGTTGCGGCACTTTTCTCGGGAGCCACGGGCAACCGCGTGCAGGGTACATCGGCCCACAGGCACAGATGCACCCGTGGACGGCGTCGATGCTCGCGTGGTCTACTCGGTGTATGGTTCGAACGACGCTCCTCTCCGCCTTGTTCTTGCTCGTCCCCGCGGTCGGCTTCGCGCAGCAGACGGGACGCTCCGACGGAGATGCGAAGGCGGGGGCGAAGGCCGAGCCGGACAGCGCCGCAGCTACCGGCGACAAGGGCGACAAGACGGGCGCCGGCGATGGCAACCGCATCGTCGGCGGCTACACGTACTCCGACAAGCGCCCGGCCCGCGCGCCCGTGTACCACGTGGTGCACAAGGGCCCGCACGCCGCGTTCCCGTCGTTCGCGATGGTCGACGCCCAGCGCTCCCGCCTCACAGTGCAACTGTCCTCGGTGGTGGCGGTGGAAGAGAAGAAGGCCGCCGGCACCGTCACCTACGTCATCAAGGGCGCGCACGTGGCGCGCTACAACGACACCCACGCGCTCATCGCGGTTCACTTCAACACGCCGATGACGGTGGCGCGGCTGCGCAACACCGGCAAGGACGTGGAGCTCCGGGTCGATCTGCGGGCCGCCGTCACGCCCACCTTCGCCGTGGCGCAGACCAAGAACGGCGCGACCCTGACCATCGATTTTCCGGGCGGCGAGTACCTTGCGGACGGCGTACGCACCGACCCTGCGCAAGCCCCCGCGGCCTCTCCAGCCGCCCCGCGCTGACACGCTCATCGTTCGTTCGGACCCTCGGCGTTGAAGCGTGGCGTATTTCTGGCGGTGTTTCTGGGCGCGTCTCTCGCACGCGCGGCCGGCCCGGCGGACGTCCATGCGGACGACGTGGTGCTGGATCCGAAAGGCCAATCCATCGAAGTGAGCGGGCGGGTGCGGGTGGACGCGCCGCCGTTCTTCCTCACCGCCGAGCATCTGAAGCTCTTTCGCTCCTGGCGCGGCCTCGAGCTCGAAGGGGACGCGCGGCTCTCGTTCTGCCCGTGCTCCGGCCCGCCGCTCACGCTCGCCTTCGCCGGCGGGGCCGTGGCGCCCCCCGGTGATCTGTTCCTCAAGGGCCCGAAGCTCCTGCTCTTCAACGTGCCGGTGCTCTGGCTGCCGTACTTCTGGCTGCGCGCGCCCACGCGCTTCGGCGTCTTGCCGCCGGAGATCGCCTATCGCGGACCCGACGGCCTGTACCTCGGCGAGGGCGTGCACTTTCCGGTGGGCAGCGCGCCCAAGAGCGCCCTCGACGTTCGCGGCGGGGCGTACTTTCGCGGCGGCTTCGCGGCCTCCGCCGACTTGCGCACCTCACGGAGCTTCGGTGTGCTCCGCTACGATCGGCTCGTGGGCGACGATGGGCTGACCCTCGACGCGCGGGGCACCACACCCACGGCTCCGGGTACCGTGCGCGTGGGCTGGGACGTGGACGCCATGCGTGGCCGGCGCGCGGTGGCGGCCACCACGTCGCTGGATGCAGCGGCGAAGCGCGTCGACCGGGCGCATGTCGAGATGTCGGTTGCCTCCGCGCACGTGGTCGCTGCGAGCGGTGTGCGCGCGGTGAGCGATCGCGGCCTCGCGCTGGTGGACGACACCACTGCCGGCCCCTGGAGCTCGGTTCACGTGGGCGGCGCGCTGGGGGCCCGCGCCGCCTACGATGCAGCCTTCGATCTCGCGACCCTCGGGGGGAGCCAGCGCGCGCGCACCTTGGGGCGCACCGAGGCGGGCGTGGAGAGCTTCGGTACCCTGGGCCCGGTGGGCGTGGAGACCAGTGAGCGCTTCGCGGCCGGCTGGAACGGCGACGGTGACGGCGCCGCGCTCTCACGCACCACGGCGGCACTCTCCTTGCCCCTGGCGCGCCTCTACGGCGATTCACTCCGGCACCTGGTGGAGCCACGGATCGCAGCAAGCGCCTTCGGCATGACCGGCGCCCTGCGAACCACCACGCGCGACGCGGGCTTCGGTGCTTCCGGGCGGTCCCTGGGTAGCGCCACCGGGCTCAGCGACGTGCGTGGCATGCTCGGCCTCGCGCAAGTGGGCGGCCGCACTTCGCTCGGGGATCGACAGGCGCGCTTCGAGCTCGAGGGCTACGTCGGCGCCGCCGGCGACGCGCGGGGCGCCGATCCGTTGCTCCGCGGTCGGGCGGTGCTGGAATCGCGGCCGGCCTCGCTGAGCACCGAGGTCGCGATGGTCTCGGCCCGGCGCGCGGCCTTCCTCGGGCGTGGTCGTCTGGGCGCCGCCGACCGCCTTCATCTCTCGGCGTATGCCGCCGGACGCGGTCCGGAAGACGCGCTCCTGGCCCGCGCGCTCTCGGACGCCGGCACCGACGTGGCGCTGGGCTATCTCGATCTGCCCGGCTGGAGCGGCGGGGTCCGCACCACCATCCCGTTCACGCGCTGGCTCCGTACCTCCGGCGGCGTCGACGTCGATCTCGACGACGCGCGTCTCCTCGGCGCGCGCGCGACGCTGGAGCTCCGTGACGCCTGCGACTGCGTGGCGTTTCGCTTCAACGGCAGTCAGCGGCTCGGTCGCCCCGGCGTCGACCTGTGGCTCGAGATCGATCTCCGACCTCGCTGACCTGTGTCGAGAAGTCGCGCAAAACGCTCCCTTGCGACTACTGAAAATCGAAGTCGTTTTCTCCAGTCGAGTTTCGACGCAATCCCTTGCTTTCGAACGCGAGAGGCGCTTCCGTAGGGATCATGAAGGGCGACCCCGCAGTCATCGATCTCCTCAACGAAGTGCTCACCGGCGAGCTCACCGCCATCAACCAGTATTTTTTGCACTCCAGGATGTGCAAGAACTGGGGCTACAAGAGACTTGCATCCTACATCTACAAAGAATCCATCGACGAGATGAAGCACGCGGACCGGCTCATCGAGCGCGTCCTCTTCCTCGAAGGCCTGCCCAACGTCCAGCGCCTCTCCAAGGTGCAGGTGGGGCAGACGGTCCCGGAGATCTTCAAGAACGACTACGCCGTGGAGATGGTGGCGATCCCGCTGCTCCAGAAGGCCATTCGCGTCGCGCGCGACGTGGGCGACAACGGCACCGAGGATCTGCTGGTCGACATCCTCACCTCCGAAGAGGAGCACGTCGACTGGCTCGAGGCGCAGTTCGAGCTCCTCAAGCAGGTGGGCGAAGCGCATTACTTGGCCCAGCAAATCCACGAGTAGGGCCCCACGGCGTCCCCGCGACGCCTCCCTAAGCGCGCGAAACTCCACGAGTTCGCGCGCTTTTTTGCGTTTCCGGTTGCATCGATAACGATATTCATTATCTTCACAGAGCGATGTACGTGTGCGTTTGCTACGCAGTCACCGACTCCGAGATCCAGGGCGCCATCGACGCTGGGGCCACCTCGTGCGAGGCCGTTGCCAAGGCCTGCCGCGCGGGCGGCGACTGCGGCTCCTGCCGCGGCATGATCGAGGACATGATCGAGGAGCGCCACGAACGGTCGCTCCCGGTGCTCCGGAGTCCGCACGCGCCGTCGACGGTCCCGCCCGGCGAAGGCGTCGCCGCCTGAGCGCGACGTCTTCCTGACGCGGTCTACATCGACTACCGTCGAGGGCCGTGGGGTACGCATGAAGCGCAACGTATGGGTGGCCGTTGCCGGCCTGGGGGTGCTTGCCTGCGCGGGCACGAGCTCGACGGCGCAGGGGCCGTGCGAAGCGTACTTCGACGCATGCGTGAAGAGCGCGCCCGACGCGCGTGCTGCCTTCCTGGCGCAGTGCCACCTCGACGTGAATGGCCCCGGCCGAGAGCGTCTCGGCCCTCGCCTTGGCACGTGCGCCGAGGCCGCTCGCCAGGCCCCGGCGGCATGCGGCGAGGCGGCGTGCGCGACGCCCCCGGGGACGCTGTCGGGCGGCGCCGCATGCGTGGAGAACGAGCAATGCGAGAGTGGCACGTGCAACCATTCCGGCGAAGGGCCCACGGTGGGCGGCTACACGTATCCAGCGCCGTGCGGCACCTGCGCCGTCGCGCTTCACGCGGGCGACCCCTGCCTTTCGGGAGGCGGCATCTGCGTGGCAGGCCTGCGGTGCGCACAGGGGACGTGTCGGCTACCCGCGGCGCTCGGGGAGCGGTGCCTGCTCCAAGGGCCGTCCGGGAGCCCCCCGGCCGAGCTCGATTGTGAGGGCAACCTTTACTGCGAGTCCGCGTCGGGCATCTGCGCGCGCATTCCCGGGATGGGCGAGAGCTGTGAGAGCCGATGCCTTTCTCCCTTCCGTTGCATCGGCGGGGTCTGTGGCGAGGCACCCGGCGCCGCCGACGACTGCACGCAGGTGGGTTGTCCCGGAGGCACCCTCTGGTGCAACGCCCTCGAGCGCAAATGCCAGGAGAAGCTCGTGGTGGGGGCGGGGAGCGCGTGCGGAAGCGAGAGCGTCCGTTGCGACGTGGGCCTCGTCTGCGTGCGCGGCGGCGACAGGGCGTACTGCGCCGCCCCGGTCTTGCGCGGGGGCGCCTGCACGCCCGAACGCACGGCGCCCTGCGAGGCCCACACCATCTGTTTGCGGGGGAAATGCGACCTACTGGACCCCAGCGCTTGCCGCTGACCGTCCGTGACGGCCGGTTCACACTCCAAACATAGCGAATCGTTCACTGGTTGAACCAGATGATCGATGTGGCCGCGGGGATCCGAGGTTCCGTCGGTGGTTCGGGGCTTGCGACGAGGGCCGCCACAATGGAGGTCCGGATGCGTTCATTCTTCGTGGTGGGAGTCGGGTCCATCGGTGCCGTCGCGATGTTCGTTGCGTGCTCGTCGCCGCAGCCCAGCGCCCCCGGCCCGGCGGGCGACGTGGTGGCAGCCTGCGGCACGTACTTCGATAGCCTCGGCAAACGTGAGGCGGCATGTGCAGCACAGGAGGGGATTCCGCTCGCGCCCGGCAGCGACTTCGCGCCCGACTCGCGCGCGGCGTTCGTGGAGCAATGCCGCCTCACACTCGGCGGGGCGGGCACCGCCATCACGCCGGCCTACCTCACCCGCTGCGCGGCGGCCGTCGACAAGCTGCCGGCCGGCTGTCTGCCGAACGATCCCCAAAACGGCGTCGCCGAGTGCATGCTGCCGCCCGGGACCGCGGCGGTGGGCGCCCCGTGCTCCGACAACGAGCAGTGCGCCAGCGGATACTGCGGCAAGGAGGGGCCCGACGGTGGCCCCGCAGCCTCGCCGCGTTTCTGCGGCTACTGTGTGGCCACGCCCGGCGAGGGAGCCCCGTGCGCCGAATCCGGCCGGGTGTGTGGCAACGGCCTCGCGTGCCTCGGCGGCACGTGCCGCAAAGAACCCGCACCGGTGGGAGCCGGCGGAACCTGTGCGACCCGTCAGGGCGACGACTTTCCGTGTCAGTGGGGTCTCGAGTGCCTGCAAGTCGCCGGCAGCGGCGACGTCACCGGGATGTGCGGGGTCCTCCCCGGTGTCGGTGCATCCTGCACGGATCGCTGCGCGAAGCCGCTGCAGTGCCGCGGCGGAACCTGCGTCGCGCCCGCGGACGAGGGAGGCGATTGCCCGCTCTCCGGCGAGTGCCGCCGCGATCTCTTCTGCGAAGCCGCGTCCAAGAAATGCCGCGCGTTCTCCGTCGTGGGCGCCGGGGCAGCGTGCGGCGCCCACGACGGAGAACGCGCGGCATTTCTT
>JABFRG010000794.1 GCA_013141295.1 Polyangiaceae bacterium | reverse complement strand
AAGCGGGACCGCGCGAGAGGGCGGCTCTCCTCCGGTCTCGTCCCGCTCGTGCGAGAGCGTCGAGCATACGGCCGCCCGATTTGCCAGGCGGCCGCCTAAAGTACCAACCTATGAGCCCGGGCTAGCGCTCGTCACGGCTTCACGAACTTGAGCACGAAGCGATCGCTCGTGCCGCGTCGCTCCGCGGCCTTGCCGGGCGAGGCGCTCCAATCCCGGGTATCCGCCGGGTTCCGCAGAAAGTCGGCGCTCGCCGCCAGCGTGAAGTTGGCGGCCGCGAGGTCCTTGCGCACCACCGCCTCTTCGATGCGATGCAGCGACTGCACCTCGGTGGTGCCGGTGCCCGGGCGACCCGAGTGGTCGATGATCAGGTACACGCCGTGGGGCTTGAGCGACCGCAAGACGTTGGCGTTGAGCTTGGCCTGATCGGTCTTCATCCAGAAGGTGTCGTGGTAGAAGACGTTGAGAATCACCACGTCGAGGTTGTTCGCCTCCGGCGGAAGCGGCTCGTCGAACTCGCGCGTGACGCGCACCACGTTCTTGTTCACCGGCTTGGCCAGACGCTCGGTCCAGGGTTTCTCGGCGAACTTCTCCAGCAGCATCTGGGTGTTGTGCCCGTAGACGATGCCGGTGGGCCCTACCGCCCGGGCCAGGAGCTCGGCGGTGTAGCCGCCACCCGCGCCCAGCTCGGCCACCCGCATGCCCGGCTTGACCCCGGCGAAGGCGAGCATTTCGGCAGGCTTGCGCCCGGCGTCGAGGGCCTTGTCGGCGGGATCGCGATCGGCCGCATCGACCACCGCCTGGATGGCTGCCGGAACTTCCACCTTCGCGACGTGCTGTTCCGCGGGTGCCACCGGCGCCGCCGTACCGCCGCTGCTCTGCGGCGCGACGGGCCCTTTGGTCGAAGCGGGCTCCCCACAGGCGAAGAGAAGGAGGGATACGAAACCGAAGGACGTGAAACGCATGCCTCCTTTTCGCATGGGTTACGGCGAAGTGGGCGCCTTTTCTCCGCCGCCCGGCGCCACCGCGTACGCGGGATCCGCGTGCTTTTGCACCCATGCACCGAACTCGGTGACGGTGTGCGCGTCGGGTCGCACGTGCACCCGAAGCAGGTTGGTGAACGGCTCCTCCAGCGAATCTCGCGGGCGTAGCTCCAGGCACAGCTCCACGCGGTCCAGGTCCACCTTTCGCAGCTTCACCACCACCTCCTCGCCGGTGCGTGCGTGGAGCTGCAGGGAGCCCAGCTCACCGCGGCGGAAGGCCTCGATTCGCGCTCCGAAGGCCGCCCATTCCGCGGCGTCGACCCAGGTGCTCACGGCCCCCTCCATACCGTGAGCGCGCGCGCGAAAGAGCACCGCCATGGCCGCGGGGTGCGGTCCGGCGCCGGCCTCGGGCTCGAAGGCCTGGTGACGAATGGCAATCTCGATTTCGGTGTCGACGGTGACGAACTTGAACATGATAGCTCCTCGGCTACGCGCTCAGCACTTCGCGAACTTTTCGCGCCAGCGTGTCGGGCGTCACCGGTTTTTGCAGGTAGGCGATCCCGGCGTCGAGGACGCCATGGTGCACCACCGAGTTCTCGGTGTACCCGGAGACGTAGAGCACGCGCACCTGCGGCCGCAAGGTGGCCAGTCGCTCGGCGAGCGCGCGCCCGCTCATGCGCGGCATGACCACGTCGGTCAGCAAGAGGTCGATGCGTGCCGGGTACTGCTCGCACACCAGCAGGGCCTCGCCACCGTTGCGGGCGTCGAGCACGTTGTACCCGCACTTTCGCAGCATGGTGCACATGACCTTGCGAACGGCGTCGTCGTCCTCCACCAGCAGAATCGTCTCGCTCCCGCGAACCGGACGTGCCTCCGAGACCGGCGCCCGTTCCGTCTCGCTTCGATCGGAGCGGGGTAGGTACACCTTGAAGGTGGAGCCGACGTTCGGCTCGCTGTAGGCCCACACGTGGCCGCCGCTCTGCTTCACCAGGCCGAAGACCATCGAGAGGCCGAGACCGGTGCCTTTGCCTTGCTCCTTGGTGGTGAAGAAGGGATCGAAGATGCGATGGCGGATGGCCGGATCGATGCCGGTGCCGGTGTCGGTCACCGCGATCATCACGTAGGAGCCGGGCGCGACGTCGTGGTGATCGAGGGCGTAGCTCGCGTCGATCTCCACGTTGGCGGTCTCGATGGTGAGGCTTCCGCCGGCGGGCATCGCATCCCGTGCGTTCACCACCAGGTTCATGAGCACCTGCTCCAGCTGCCCGACGTCGGCGAACACCTTGCCCAGGTCCTTCTCGAGCAGCAAGGTCAGCTGAATGTCCTCGCCCAGAACCCGCTCCAGGATGGTCTCCATGCGCCGCGCGCAGTTGTTCAGGTCGATGACCGCCGGCGAGAGCACCTGCTGCCGGCTGAAGGCCAAGAGCTGGCGGGTGAGGGCCGAAGCTCGCTCACCGGCGGCATGAATCTGCACGATGTCGGCGTGCAGCGGCTCGGCGGGGCTGAGCGTGCCAAGCGCGAGATCGGTGTAGCTCAGGATCACCGTCAGCAGGTTGTTGAAGTCGTGGGCGATGCCACCGGCCAGCCTACCCACCGACTCCATCTTCTGCGCCTGCCGAAGTTGCTCTTCGGCTCGCTCGAGGTCGGCCTGCGCCTTGGTCTGCGTGGTCATGTCGCGGGCGAGGACGGCAGCGCCGGAGACCACGCCGTCGGCGTCGCGCAACAGCGAGACGCGCACCGAGAGGGGCACCCGCGTGCCGTCCTTGCGCGTGGCGGAGACGGTGAAGGGCTCACGGGTCAGGTGCGACGGTTCGACCGCCACCGCGCGACTCTGCTCGGGCGGATAGAGCATCGAGATGTGCCGCCCGATGGCCTCTGCGGCCGAGTACTGGAAGAGCCGTTCGGCGGCCGGGTTCCAGGTGCGAATGATGCCGTCGTTCCCGCGGCTGATGATGGCATCTTCCGACGACTCCACGATGGCCGAGAGCTCGTTCTGCTGCTCGGTGCTGACGCGCCCGGCCGCCCGCAGCGCAACCTCCGCGACGTCGCGCTTCGTGATGTCGATGGCGATGCCGGTGACGGAGCGCACCGCGCCTTCGGCGTCGCGGACCGGGACGAAGAAGACGTCGAAGACGCTGCGCCCGTTGCGAGCCTCCCAGCGTACCGTCTCACCGCCGAGGGAACGCGTCACCGCCTCGCGCGCGCCGGGCACGTCGCCGTACACGTCGTAGATGGATTTTCCCACCAGCGCACCGGGCACCAGCGGCGAGTCCGGATCGCCGCGCCCTTCGTGGATGGTGTAGATGCCGTCGCGATCGAAGGCGACGAGGACCAGCGGTGCCGCGTCCATGACCGCCCGGCGACCGTCGCTCGGCTGCACCGTCGCGGGCCGCGTGCACGACATGTTGCTCCGGTCATCGAGTGCGCGCGTCAGTTCTGCGACGCGCCGCCTCAGGTCTTCCACTTCGCCCATCGGGTGAGCCTCGCGAGGTTTGCTTCGAAGCCCCACATGCACGGCCCGCGCCGAAGCTCCTCGCGCGCAGAAATCGCTCCATTGCGCGCTTCGAGGTGCAGCGATTGCGGGCGAGCCGCAGCGCCTGCGTGCGCACCGCCATCTTCACGTGCGCACTTGCATCGCCTCCACGAAGGCCCGGAGCCGAGGTGCGCCGCGGAGCTCGGTCCGGTGAACCGCCCACGCCGAGATGGGCGGCGACGACCAACCCGGGAGGACCCGCCGCAGGCGACCCTCTGCCAGCGCGCCTTCGACCACCCAATCGGGCAAGTAGGCGATGCCGGCTCCGCCTTCGGCGAGGTCGCGCAGGGCGCTCGGCGCGTTGGTGCGGAGGGAGCCCCGGACCTCCGGCGTCACCTGCTCGCTCCCGCGCACCAGGAGCCAGCGCACCGGGGTTCCGGCGGGCGTGACCTGCACCAGGCACTCGCACCGAGCGAGCTCGCGTGGCGCGCGCGGCGTACCGTGCTTGCGCAGCCAAGCGGGCGAAGCCACCAGGACACGGTCCATGGCGAAGAGCGGCTGCGCGAAGAATGCCGTGCTATCGGGCGGCGGTGAGCCGGCGCGGACGGCGACGTCGACGCCCTCGCCCACCAGGTCGACCAGGTTGTCCTCCAGCCGCAGATCGACGGTCAGGCGTGGATGCCGCGTCACCAGTGCGCGCAAGCGGGGCACGATGATCAGCGACCCGAAGGTCAACGATGCGCTCACCACCAGGTTGCCTTGCACGCTCCGCGTTTCGCGCACGGAGGCCCGCGCCTCCTCGATGTCCCGGAGGACGCGCACGCAGTGCTCGTACCAGCGCTGCCCGGCTTCCGTGACGCGCAGGCTGCGTGTGGAACGCACCACCAGGACCGCCCCGAGATCGCTCTCCAGCGCTCGCAACTGGCGGCTCACCGCCGGCAGCGAGAGCCGCTGCGCGCGCGCCGCCGCCGAGAGGCTCTTCCCGTCCACGACGCGTACGAAGGTGGCCATCTGGTCGAGGAGGTTCATGCCCCGAGCGTGGGTGATTCTTTACTCCCACGCAAGAATATCTTGCGGCCGTGCGGCCTACTGGAGGCGGCGCCGCGGGTGCACAGTCGGAGTCGAGGTGATTCCCATGAAGATCAATGACGCCGTCGTACTCGTGACCGGAGCAAACCGTGGCTTGGGCCGCGCCCTCGCCGAAGCAAGCCTGAAAGCCGGCGCTCGCCGGGTGTACGTGGGCGCGCGCAATCCCGCGCAGCTCGAGAGCCTGGTGGCCCTGGCGCCCACCCGCGTGGTGCCGCTGGCCATCGACATCACCGATGCGCGCTCCCTGGCCGCCGCCGCCGAGCGAGCCAAGGATCTCACGATCCTGGTCAACAACGCCGGCGTGCTGGCCTCACAAGACGTGCTCGGCAGCAGCCCGGAGGCCATCGCCCAGGACTTCGCCACCAACACCTTCGGTCTGCTGGGGGCCACCAAGGCGTTCCTGCCGGCGCTCGAGCGTGCTGCCGCTGCAGGGCCCGAACGCGCCGCCATCGTGAACGTCCTCTCGGTGGTATCACTCGGCAACATGCCCGGCCTCGGAGGCTACTCCGCCTCCAAAGCCGCCGCTCACTCGCTCACCCAGGCGCTACGGGCCGATCTCGCGACGAAGCACATTCGTGTGCACGGCGTGTTCGCCGGCGCCATCGACACCGACATGGTGCGGGCCATGGAGATGGCGAAGACCAGCCCGGAGGCGGTGGCCCAGGGCATTCTCGACGGGGTGGAGCGCGGCATCGACGACATCGCGCCGGACCCCATGTCGCGCGAGCTGGTGGCGATGTACCAGCGCAATCCCAAGGATCTGGAGCGCGCACTCTCCGGCGGCGTGGGTTGAGGTTCTACGCGGGGATGGTCGAGAAGGTGCCGTCTTCGGCCTCGCGCTCGAGGACCACTTCCTCGCTCACGAGCGCGAGACGGTACCGGGCGTCGGGATCGGTCTCGGGTGCGCCGCAGGGCAGGGGCCCGCCGTTCGCGCGGACCACCGCAGCAACGACCGCGAGGGGCGTGCCGCCGGCGCGCAGCAATCGCTCGACCTCCGCGTGACGCCCTACCTTGTCGCGCACCGCCTGCACCAGGGTCGCGGCGCGCTCGATGCCGCGCGCCGTTGAACGTACGGGGCCAACCGGATCGAACCCGATGAGGTGCTCCTCGTCCAGCTTGCGGGCGGCGAAGAGCGCCTCCTCCGGAGAGAGGCGCATGCGGTTCCGCACGCGCTCGAGGCTGGTGTCCTTGTCGGCGAGGTGCGAGACCACGTCGGCGACGCCGATGAGGAAGCGGGCGCAGGTGTCGCGACGTCGCTCGAAGTTCCAGCCTGCGGTCATGGGGCACGGTATCACGCTCCGTCGGGCCGCAGCTGGCCGTCGCCTTCCATCGTGTAGGTGCGCACGGCGTTGCCGCGCTCCACCTGGTAGTGAGCGGCGCGGGCGCCCCGAGCCCCTTCGGCCCGGCTGCCTTCCACCCGCGCAGCCAGCAGCTCCGCGAGGCGCGCCTCCGCACGACGAAGGTTGGCCCGCTGCGAGCGCTCCGAGGC
>JABFRG010000585.1 GCA_013141295.1 Polyangiaceae bacterium | reverse complement strand
GCGGCTCCCACCCCGGCTCTCAGCGCGGCTCGGCGCTTCGCGAGGTACCGTGCGCGTGACCGGCGGGCGCGCCTGGTTCCGCGCGCGCCACACCTGCAGCTCCGCCTCGAAACCGCCCATGTCGAGAGCCCGGGCGAACACCAGCCGAAAGCCCGCGGCCTCGGCCACGCCCCGGTGCTTGCGGGGCGAAGGCGAGCACCACACGAGCCGCGAGTAGACCGAGGTCTCCTCGTCTCGCCCGGCCGAGAGCACGTCGTGCGCATGTCGGATGAAGTCGGTGAGGGCGTCCGCAAGGCCTGCGTGGCGCTCCACCCGGCGCCCCATGGGCGGGTTGGTGATGATGCAGGTCACGCCGGTGGGAGAGAGGGTCGCGGCGTCGCCCCGGGTGAGCTCCACCCCGCGCACGCCGTGGAGGTTTCGCCGGGCCGCCTCCAGCGCTGCGGCGTCCTTGTCGGATCCGATGAGCCGCTGGGGGCTCCCGCGCTTGGCGCACTCGAACAGCTCGGTGCCGGCGCCGGCGAACGGATCCCACACCACGTCCTCCGCGGTGGGCAGCGCGAGCCAAGCCAGCGCCGCGGCGATGGTGGGGTGCGACGAGGCGGGAACATCGAGTGCACGATACACGAATCGCGGATCTTCCCACGCGCGCGGGGCGAGCATGATGTCGCCGCGATCGCCCACGATGGCCTCCCAGGTGGCCTCCCGCGGATCGTTCAGGAGCTCGGGAAACGCCGCGCGCACCGCCTCTGCCACGGCGTAGGTGGCGGCCCGCCGATGCACGCCGCCCGGCCAGCCCAGACGAAAGCGCGCCGGCCCCTTGGTGAAGCGCTTCACCACCGTGCGTGCCAGCTCCGAGGTGAGCGCCGTGGATACCGCCTCGTCATCGCCCGCAGAGCTACCGGCCAACAAGAAGCCCACGTCGGTCCACAGGCGCGAGGCGAAGACCGCGCGGAGCGGCTGGGTGAGCACCGCACCGACCCGGCACGGGCCGAGGATCTTGGCCTGGAACGCCGGGCCGAGCTCGTCCACCAGCAGCGGCTCGAGGCCCTTGCGGCAGGTGAACTGGAGCGGGAGGCCTTCACGCTCCTCGGGCGCACGCTCCACGAGAATGGTGGCCGCCTCGCTGCGCACCTGGGCGCGATCGAGACGTAGCGAGGCCTTCCCGGCGTCGGGGTTTCCGGCAAGCGCGGCCCGGGCCCGGGCGCCTCCCACCTTGCCCAGGGCCTCCACCACCGCACGGCGCAGCGCCACCGCGGCAGCATCGCCGGCGGCCGCTTCGGAAGCGCCGAGCTCGGTGTAGACATCCAAGAGCGCACCCTCGATGGCCTCGCTCGCTTCGCACTTGCCCAGCTGCACCACCGCTTCGCGCCGCACCCGTGGCGGCGCATCTGGCCCCAGCGCCGCGAGAAAGAGCGGCTGCGCGTCGGCTCCGCGGTCGACGCGGCCGAGCGCCCGGAGCGCCCGAGCCCGCGCCATCGGCGCCTCGACGTTCGGCAATGCCTTGGAAAGCGCGCCGGCGAGGCCCTTCTCCACGCGGGTGAGCCCCTTCTCGGCGGCGTCCGCAAGATCGCCGTCGAGGAGCGCCAGGAGCCCCGGCACGTCGCGCAAGCTGGGGGTGAACCCCGATGAGGCGAGGCGGTCGCGCAGGTCCGGGCGGGTCTTCATGGCACCTCCACCTACACGATGTACGCCCCTTCGTAACGAAAACCCGGCGGCGACGTAGCCCAGGTGCAGCGAAAACCACGCAAACCCATCATCGGAGCGGTGGCCGCGGTAGGATGAAACCGGAGTGAAGCCCATGCGAGACGAAGACCACGAACCGCGAATCTGGACGCCCTCGATGAAGCGGCGAGCTTTCCTCGGCGCCGTCACCGCGGGCGGCATCATCGCGGCGCTCGGAGGCGGAAAGTACGTACTCGCGCAGGAAGCCGAGGCGGAGAAGGCGCGGAACGAGAAACGCCCGGACGGACGCCCGCGCTTGCCACCGAATCAGTACTTGCTCCGGAAGCTCCGCGACATGGGCGGCCAGGAAGGCGACACCACCCCCGGCAACCATCGCCTGAAGGTGTACGGCGAGGTCGAGGCGCCCTTCGAGATCTCCTTCAAAGACCTCTTGGCCATGCAACAGGTGGAGCAGGTGTGCGACGTCCACTGCGTCACCAAGTGGACGGTACTCAACAGCAAATGGACGGGCGTCAAGGTGGCCGACCTGGCAGCCCGCGCCAAGGTGAAGCCCACCGCCCGTCACGTGGTGTTCGAGTCGGCCCACGACTACACGTCGAACGTGCCGCTGCGCGAGGCCTTGGCGCCGAACGTGCTGGTGGCCCACCGGCTCGAGGGCAACCCCATTCCCCGGGCCAACGGCGCGCCGCTCCGGGCGCTGGTACCGGACCTCTACTTCTGGAAGAGCGCCAAGTGGCTCACCGCCATTCGCTTCCTGAGCAGCGATCGCCCCGGCTACTGGGAGACCCGCGGCTACCACAACCACGCCGAGCCGTGGAAGGAAGAGCGGTATGGCTGAGGAAGAGGCGCCGAACGAAGAAGCGCCGACCAAGCCAGCGAGGAAGTCGAAGCCCTTCGTGCGCCCGTGGGTGCGGGCCATCCACCGGGACTTCGGCTACTTCGTGGTGGGCCTCACGGTCATCTACGCGGTGAGTGGTCTGGCGGTGAATCATGTTGCAGACTACACCGATGGCGACGCCAACTTCGTGAAGTTCGAGCGCACCGTGGAGCTCGGGCCACTGGCCGGCGACGACGACGCCATCGCCCGCACCGTGCGCGAGAAGCTCGCCATCGAACAGGCACCCAAGGAAGTGTTCCGCCAGGGCGAGGACGAGGTCCAGATCTCCTTCGACCGTCCCACCCGCACCGTCACCGTGAACCCCAAGACCGGCCACGTGCACGAAGAGGGGCAACGTCCGCGCTTCTTCGTGCGCCTCGCCAACTGGCTGCACCTGAACCGCGGGAAGAAGTCGTGGACCTACATCGCCGATACCTACGCGGTGATCCTCTTGTTCCTGGCCATCTCCGGGCTCTTCATGATCCCCGGTCGCAAGGGGCTGATCGGTCGCGGCCTGGTGATCGCCATCGCCGGCGCCGCGATTCCCGCACTGTACGTTCACTTCTCCGGCGGGCCTTGAGTAGGTGCACGTGAGACTTCCGCGCCGAGGGCCTGGGACCCCGCGCGTTTGCGGGGCCTCACCCTCAGTGTAACCGGCCATTCTCGCGGGAATATCGCGCCAGTGCGGCGAAACGTCGCAGCCCTCCGCGGTGACCGGCTACGGGCACCGCCGCGCAACTTTGGCGTCGTCATTGCACTACCGCGTTCCATTCGCGTATTCGCCATCGCCTGCCTCCTCGGTCTCACCGCCACCGCCTTCGCCTGCAGCGACAATGCCGACCCCGGTCGCGACGAGCTGACCGCGCCCAGCACCGGCGGCGAGGGCAACGGCAACGGCAACGGTAATGGCAACGCCTCCAGCGGCGGCGGTACGTCGTCGGGCGCTTCGGGCAACACCAATACCTCGCCCACGTTCACGCTCATGGCCACCGACCTCACCGGTGAGCTCTACGAAGACACGACCGCGACCATCATGGTGGTGCCCCAGAATGGCTTCACCGGCCCCGTGACGCTCACCCTCGAGGGGCTCGGCACCGACATCATCGGCAAGCTCGACAAGATTACGCTCAACGCCAGCGAGTCGACCACGCTCACCGCCAAGTCCACCAAGGGTGGCGCAGTGCCGTTCGTGGTGAAGGGCACCGCCGGCAGCGTGGTGGTCTCGAAGACCGTCACCTTCACCGCCGAGAAGATCCTCACCCTCCGCCTCAAGATGGGCGCCAACGCCACGCCCGCGGCTCCGGACATCTGGGGTCCGGCCGACGGCAAATTCATGGTCACGAACGCGCTGCCGCTGACGGTCAAGTTCCAGAACCTCGACAGCGTGGCGCACACCCTGCACACCGGCGGCACCAACTTCGCCCACGGGAAGACCTCGGTCATGCAGAACGGATTCGACACCGAGCCCCGCATGGTGGCCGCTGCGGGAACCCGCGACGGCTACATGCACGACAAGGGCGGCGCGCACTTTACCCTCGACGTGAAGTAGTCGGCGGCGGCTTTATCGAGGCAGCCCGAAGGTGTACGCTCGAGAGAGCATGCAGCACAACCCGATGCATCCTCACGCCGCGCAGGCGCGCGCGATGTGCCAGAACTGCGGGGCGCCGGACGACGGAGAGTTCGTCCAGTGCTCCTTCTGCCACTCGCCGGTGTCGCTCCAGGCCGCGCAGTACGCCATTCCCTGCCCCAACCCACAGTGTCGAACCGCGTGCCGCTGGGGAAAAAACCAGTGTGGTCGGTGTCGCATGTGGCTGGTGGTGAGCTGCGTCTTCTGTGGCGCGCTCTCGCCGCACAACCAGAGCAACTGCATGGCCTGCCACGAGGCCTTCCAGGGCGCAGCCGAGCGCAAGGCGATGCGCATGCGGCAGATGAACCACCAGGAGAACATGCAGATCGTGGCGGCGGTCGCCCCAGCGGCGGGCTACGCCGCGGGCGAGATCGGCGGTGCGGTTTTGTTCGGCGTCATCGGCGCCATGCTCGACGACTGACCGAAGTGTTCGGCATCGACGAGGCGATCTTTCGCGCGCTCCACGGAGAGAATCCCCAGAGCTTGCTCACCTACCTGAGCTTGCTGCTCACCGCCGTGGGCAGCGGGTTCACGACGTTGGTGGCCATTCCGCTGCTGCTCCGGGCGCGCACGCGTCCGTTCATCGCCGAGCTGGTGCTGGTGGTCCTGGTGGTGGCGGTGGTGGTGTTCGCGGTCAAGGCCGGCGTGGGCCGCACCCGACCGTATCTATCCTTGCCCCATGTACATGCATTGTACATGATGTTTCAGCCTCCCACCGATCACTCGTTCCCCAGCGGCCACGCCGCCGGGAGCTTCTCGACCGCGACGTTCCTGGTGTTCCGCTTTCCGGGCCAGCTGGGCGTGCGGAGCAGGGTGGGGCTGTTCGCGCTGGCCACCGCCATCGGCCTCTCGCGCATCTACCTGGGCGTGCACTATCCGAGCGACGTCGCGTCGGGCGCGCTACTGGGTTTCGCCTTTGGCGCCGCTTTCGGTGTGGGCTTTCGCCGAAGGGCCGCCCGCCTCGCCGAGGCGAGCCACGAGACCCGTTCGTCGCTCTAGAGCACGGAGCAGCGCACAGGGGACGTCGGCGAGGTCGACGACGGCCTCGGCCGCTCCAATCCCCACCGCCGCGCCGGGCATTCCCCATACCGCCGACGAGGCTTCGTCCTGGGCGAACGTGCGGCCTCCCGCGGCGCGCAACGCTTTCAGGCCCTCGGCGCCATCGCGCCCCATCCCGGTGAGGAGGCACGCCGCTGCGTTGGGGCCCGCCGACCGCGCGAGGGATTGGAAGAAGACGTCCACCGAGGGCGTGTGACCGGAGACGTGCGGCCCTTCCACGAGCGCGATGCGATACTCGCCGCCCACGCGACGCACCTCGAGATGGCGATCGCCGCCGGGGCCCACCAGGACGTGGCCACGCAAGATGCGGTCGCCGTCCTTGGCTTCGGAGACGCGCATGGGGCAGAGCTCGTCGAGGCGCTCGGCAAAGCCGGAAGTGAAGCCCGGCGGCATGTGCTGCACCACCACCACCCCCGGGGAGTTGGCAGGGAATCGCGGGAGAATGCGGCCCAGCGCGGCGACCCCACCGGTGGACGCACCGAGGCCGATGACGGCGTCGGTGGTGACGCCGAGAGCGGCGGCGGCTTCTTCGCATCCGGGGGCTTCGGTAGCGACGCGCCGGAAGACCTTGCTCCGGGCCGCACTCCGCACCCGCGCCACGAGCTCGCGCATCATCGCCGGGAGCGCGCTCGCCACGTCACTGCCGGGCTTCGCCACCACGTCGACGGCGCCCGCCTCCAGCGCTTCCAGCGCCAACGCCGAGCCCCTGCTGGTGAGCGAGCTGACGATGACCGTGGGCGTCGGGAGCACCGCCATGACCTTCTTGAGGAACGTGATGCCGTCCATCTTGGGC
>JABFRG010000449.1 GCA_013141295.1 Polyangiaceae bacterium | reverse complement strand
CGGCACCACCGTGCGCCCCGGAACCCGTGTGGACCGGCAGCGGTGGCCCCACCGAGGCCCGGTGCAACGGCGCCGACAAAGCGCCGGTGGACTTGCTGTCCAGCGTCCCCCACTGCGGTCGATGTGGGCACGCATGCCCGGCGGACCTGGGTTGCGCCGACGGCCGATGCGGGGTCGGGACGTGGACTCGCACCGGAGGCGGCGCCGACTACCGGGTGGCCGGGGTTCGCGGCGAGACGGTCTACACCACCGTGACCGCCGGTGCGTACGTCTACTTCGCGCCCGCCACCCAAGGCGCGCCGCCGCGCGAAGTCGTGAGCTCGCTCACGAGCGGCTACACCATGGGCGCGGTGGTCGTGGATCCGGAGTGGGTCTACGCTCGCGACCCCGTGCGACTGGTCCGCTTCCCCCGCAGCGTCGAGCTGGCGACGGCGACGGTCTCACCCTCACAGCTGGGGTCGTACGAGTACAGCCAATCTGCCGAGCTCACCGGGCTCGGCGACGATCTCCTCCTGGTCGGGCCGAACCGCAGTGGCGTGTTTCGCACGGGCAAGGCGGGCGACGGTGGGCTCACGTCGTTTCTCAGCGAGTCCGCCGCTTACACCACGGCGGCGGACGGCACCGGGGCGGCGTACGTCCTGAGCGTTCCACGCCGGACCTTGAACCTGGCCGACGCGGGGCCGGGGAGCGCTCGCCGCGTGGAGACGAGCGGAAACGTGGACTCCATCGCAGCCAGCCTCGCCTACCCCATGGGCATGACCACCGCCGGCGAAGACGTCCTCCTCATGGACCGCGATCGAGGGATTCTGCGCTGCACGCGCGCGGGCAACTGCACCGAGCTCGTGGCCGGCCCCATCGATACCGGTGTGCCCGAGGAGGACGGCTCGCTACGCTTCGGCCGCGTCCGTGCCGACGCCACGCACGTGTACTGGATGGACTACAAAGCCTCCATCACCGCGCAGCCGTACCGCATCATGAAGCGCGCACTTTGCGGCGGCGAATCGGTGGACATCACCCCGCCGGCGTTGGGCACGAGGTTTCCCACGAGCTTTCAGATCACCGACAGCCGCGTCTACTTCGCGAGCAACTTGGGTGTTCAGTGGTTCGGCAAGTAGACGCGCGTCAGCCGAGCTCCTGAACCAGCGCCGCCGCTTCGGCGATGGGGAGTGAGCACGCGCGCCCTCGACACACGTAGGCGACGGGCGCGTCTCGTTCGGCTTTGCCTGCGGAGAGCGCAGGCACTGCTGCCGCGGTCTCTGGCAGCTCCGGGTCGACCCACGCCACCGCCCGGTGCGGGACGAAACTGGTGAAGAGGGCGCGAGCCAGCGGGGTCTGCCATGGTTCGATGCTCTCGCTTCCCCGCGGCCCCACCAGCACCACGTCCACGCTGGCGCGCACCAGGCGGTCCAGCACCAGGAGGGTCTGACTGAACCCCGCAGGCGACTCGAGGGCCGATGCTGCGAGCCGACGCAGCTCGCGCTCCGCCACATCGGTGTACTTTGCATCTACGAGCGTCCCCAGCCGGAGCAGGAGCTGACAGGCCATGGACGTGCCGCTGGGAATGGCGTTGTCGAAGGCGTCTTGGGGCCGGACCACCAGGGCCTCGCCGTCCTTGGGCGAGAAGAAGAACCCGTGCTCCTCGTCGAGGAATCGCGCGCAGGTGGCGTCGGCGAGCTCACCAGCGACCGCGAGCCACGAGAGCTCGGCGGTCACCTCGTAGAGCGTCACCGCGGCGTCGCCCAGGAACGCGTAGTCATCGAGAAAGCCCGGGCCGCGCACCCGATCGCCCTTCACCAGGCGCGCCACGCGCAGCGTACCCTCCTCGCGGGAGAAGAGCGCGCGCTCCACCTGCACGAAGGCGCGCTTCGCCGCGACCACCCAGCTCGGCTCGCCCAGCGCGGCGCCGGCCTCGGCCAGCGCGGCGATCATGAGCCCGTTCCAGCTCGCGAGGATCTTCTCGTCGCGGTGCGGACGCGGTCGCTTCTCGCGGTAGCCGAGCAGCGCGGCCCGGCCCCGCTCCCAGGCAGCGAAGACGTCGGACTCCGAGAGCGCCAGGGCGTGCGCCACCTCGTCGGCGGAGGCCACCTGCGAGAGCACGGTCTTCCCGGTCTCCTCGAAGTTACCCTCGTCGGTCACGTCGTAGACGACGCGGAGCACGCGGATGGCCACGTCGTCGTCGCCCAGCGCCTCGGCGATCTCGGCCGGGGAGAACACGAAGAACTTCCCTTCCTCGCCCTCGGAGTCGGCGTCCTGGGTGGAGTAGAAGCCCCCCGCCGGATCGGTCATCTCGGCGAGCACGTAGCCCACCAGCTCCCGTGCGGTCTGGGCGAACAGCGGCTCCTTCCACAGGCGAAAGGCCTCCACGTAGAGTCCGAGGAGGAGCGCGTTGTCGTAGAGCATCTTCTCGAAGTGCGGCACGAGCCAGCGCTCGTCGGTGGAGTACCGGTGGAATCCGCCGCGGAGCTGATCCCAGATGCCGCCGTGGCGCATCGCCGTGAGCGCCTTCTTCACCCGCCCTGCGGCCTTCTCGTCGCCCCGCGCGGCGAGGTGCAAGAGGGCGGTGAGCGACATGGTGCTGGGAAACTTGGGGCGCCCGCCGAAGCCGCCGTGCTCGTCGTCGAAGCGGCGGGAGATCTGCGCGCCGGCCATCTCCAGAAGGTCACTGCGCAGGATCACGTCACGGCGCTTCTGGGTGAGCACCGAGGAGATGCCACGGGTGACGTCGGCGGCCTGGGCGTCGATCTCGCTGCGCTTGTCGCGAAAGGCGTCGCTCACCGCGGTCAGGACGTCTTGAAACGAAGGCATGCCGTACTTGGCCACCGGCGGAAAGTAGGTGCCCGCAAAGAACGGCCGCTGGTCGGGGGTGAGGAACACGGTGAGCGGCCAACCGCCGCTGCGCCCCATGAGCTGCACCACCAGCTGGTAGATGTGGTCGAGGTCCGGGCGCTCCTCGCGGTCGACCTTGATGCTCACGAAGCGCTCGTTCATGAGGGCCGCCGTGGCCTCGTCCTCGAAGCTCTCCTTCTCCATCACGTGGCACCAGTGACAGGCGGAGTAGCCGATGCTCAGGAGGATCGGCTTGTCTTCGGTTCGTGCCCGCCCCAGCGCCTCTTCGCCCCAGGGAAACCAGTCCACCGGATTACCTGCATGTTGCACGAGATACGGAGAAGCCTCGAGGTGGAGGCGGTTTGGCTTGCGATCGGCGTTCACCCGGACGCTATAGCACCGAACCCCGGCATTTCTCGGCCCGGCATCGATGGGCCGGTGCCACCTTCGCCCTCCTTGCCGGCCGGGCGCCGCTCGGTTATTCCGAAGGGCCGTGGATAGCTCGCCCCCACCCCGCTCCGAAGCCGCGTCGGCGCGCCTTTCGCGGTGGAACCTCTCGCCGCTCTCGCTCCTGGCGGCGGCGGTGGGGCTCGGCGCGTTGGCCGCGTTCCCGGCCCGCTGGACGCTGGCGACGACGCAGGGCAACGGCACCTGGATGCGCTGGGCCTACCTCGCGGGTGGTCTCCTCACCGACGTGACCTCGGTGGGCCCCTTCGTCGCCTTCGCGCTGCTGCTGCTCCTCGTGGCGGCGCGACGAAGACCGCGGCTCTTCCAGCTCGGCTTCCTGGCGCTCGCTGCGTGCCTCCTCGGCACCTGGCTCGCCCACAACGGCGCCATGGAATTCCGCTTCCAGCGGGGCATCTACCCGGGCCCCATGGACGCGCGCGAGGGGCTGGGCCACGCCGACTTCGTGCGCGCCGAGCTGCCCGCTCTCTTGGGTGGGCGCTTCCTGGTGCCGAACCTGGTGGCGGCGACATTGGGCGCGCTGCTCCTTCGCTGGACCCGCAAACGCCTGCTCGTGCTCGCCGGGTCGGGGGCGGCGCGGCTCTCGCTGGTGGTGCTGGCGCCGTCCACGGTGGGCCTCTTCCTGGCGCTGCTTCTCGGGGCCCGGCGCGCCAGCGCGTTCTGCGAGAGCCTGCACAACCGGGGGGCCATCGCGTCGCCGGCGTCCACGCTGGTGGGCGCGTGGCTCAGCGGCAACCGCTACGACGGATCCCCGGAGGAGCTCCGGCGCGAGGTCTCGGCGTTCGTGGGTAGCGAGGCCGAGGTGGCCCGGGGCGCGCGGCACCTGGGCTTTCCCGAGGCGACCGCGGTGACCCTACGGCGTGCGGAGGAGCATGCAGACTGCACGCACCATCCGCTCGCCCGAGATCTCGACGAGCCGGGTAGCGATCTCGTGGAGGCCGCGCGCGCGGTGTCGCGCGAGCTCTTTCGTGGTTCGAGCGTGCCGCCCCGGGTGTTCCAGGTTTCGCTGGAGAGCCTCCGGGCCGACGACATCGCCAGCCTTCACCCGGCCGCCCCGCCCCAGGTAACGCCCTTCCTGAACCAGATCTACGATGGGACGACCGCCATCGGGCGCGGCGCGGCGGCCTTTCACGGCGCGCACCAGAGCGGGATTCGCACCGCGCAGGCGCTCTCCGGCGTGCTCTGCGGCATCGGGGCGCTCCCCTTCCACATCGCGCTGGGCCGCGACTTCGGCAACATTCCCCTCCGCTGCGCGCCCGACGTCCTGGCCGAGAGCGGCTTCCGCACCCGCGCGGTCTACGGGCACGAATTCGTGTTCGACGACATGGGCACCTTCCTGCGGTTCCACGGCATGGACCTGTTCGAGCGGCGGAACTTCGACGCCCGACGCCCGCGCGGCGTGTGGGACGGCGTCTCCGACGAGAGCGTCTACGATGCTGCGTTGCGCGAGAGCACCGAAGTATCGCATGCACAATACACGTTCATCCTCACCCTCTCGAACCACACGCCGTACACCGCGCCGGCCGACCTGGGGGCCGACGATGCAGCCGAGATGGTCGCTCTCTGCAAGGCGCGGCAGCTGAGCGGAGAGAACTGCGACCGGCTCAAGACGGTGCGCTACGCCGACCAGGCGCTGGGTCACTTCGCGCGACACGTGGAAGAAGGCCCCGACGCGGCCCGGACCATCGTGCTCCTGGCGGCGGACCACACCACCCACGAGTGGGAGCCGTGGGAGCGCGGCGAGCGGCCCGAGGGCATCACCCAGATTCCGGCTGCGGTGTGGCTGCCGAAAGCGCGGCGCGATGCGGTAGCCGATCCGGTGCGCTTCGCCGCGGCCTGGGGGCATTTTCAGGAGCTCGCCCAGAAGCGGCCCATCTCCAACGCCGACCTGCCGACGCTCCTCCTGGCCTTGCTCTCCGAGAGCCGCGAGGCGCGAGGCGTCCCGCAGCCCCGTCGCTGGCACACGCTCGGTGGCCAGAGCACCAGCGCCTCGTTCGAGTCGCCCACCGGCGAAGGCGTGCTCTTCGGTATCGATGCCCACGCGCAGATCTTCGACGTGACCTCCACCGGGAAGACCCACCCCACCGGCATCGTCATGGATACGTTGCGCACCGGCGACGACGTACAGGCGGCGTCGCCGCTGAACCGGCCGGTGCTGGCGTTCTGGGGGACCTTCCTTCGCGGATTCGCTGCGCACTGCACGCAAACCTCGAGCATCCGCCTAGATCCCTAGTAGCTAGCGCTTCGCGCAGGCGCGTGCTGCCGAAAGAAAGCTCCGTTGCGCGGCTTCGGAGCGGCCGCGCTCGAGATCGGCGTCGGCCTTGCTCTGGTTCTTGAGGGCTCGGTACTCCAGCGCATCGCGCGGCCCCAGGCCGGAGCAGCCGAAGTGCGTCGCCGCGTCCCACAGCGCGCCCAGGGTTCGCGAGGCGGTGGTGGGAAAGGGCGCGCGAACCAGGCGCACGAAGACCGGTGCGGCTCTCGGGTCGGCGGCGGCGAGCCCGCTGAAGAGCGCCCGCGCCCGCTCGTCGTCCTCGCTGGCGTTGCCGGTGCTCACCAGCCCCGATCGGAGCTCCGGCTCCATGCCCGATGCGTCACGGCGTGCGGCTTCTTGCAGCACCACGGCAACGCCCGAGGCCGCGGATGCGCCCTGCGCCAGCTCTTTGCGCCAATACTTCTTTGCATTCGGTGGATCGAGGCGCGAGAGGAGCACCGCCAGCATCCCGCGCTCCGTCGCGTCGCCTAGGTCCCCGCCGC
>JABFRG010000434.1 GCA_013141295.1 Polyangiaceae bacterium | reverse complement strand
CGCCGACATCGCGAGCCCATCCGTCGGGAATGGAATTGCGCAGGGCCCCGGAACGTCCGACCATGGCGGCACATGACGTCCCGGAAAGAAGCGGTTGAGAACGCCCCGCGCGTTGCGGTGTCGATCGTCGGTGGTGGTCCATGGGGCTTGGCGCTCGCTGCCGCCGCCGCGCGGACCGGCCCGGTCGTGCTGGTGTCGCGGCGAACGGTGGATGGCGCGCTCCCGGAAGGCGTCACCGTGACGTCCGACTACGCCGCCATCGGCAAGACGCGACTGGTGGTCCTGGCGGTGCCCTCGGCGGTGGCGCCGGAAGTGGCCGCCACCCTGGGCGACCACGTCGACGGCAGTCACTACGTGGTGCACGGCGTGCGCGGTCTGGTGGGCGAAGAGATGCAGACGGTGAGCGATCTCGTGCGCCAGCGCACCCCGGTCAAACGTGTGGGCGCCCTGGGCGGGCCGGCGCTGGCCAGCGACCTCCTCGGTGGCCTTCCCAGCGTGCTGGTCTCCGGGTCGCGCTTTCCGGAGGTCAACGAGGCGCTCACCGGCGCCTTCGGTTCGAGGACGCTTCGCGTGTACTCTACACCCGACCTCAAGGGCCTGGAGTGGGCGAGCGCGCTCGTGGGTTGCCTCGCCATCGCCATCGGCTTCGCGGAGGGGCTGTCGACCAGCCCCGGCCTGGTGGCGGCGCTCATCTGTCGGTCCATGGGCGAGGCCGCGCGCATCGCGGCGGCGGCCGGGGGCGACGAGCGCACGATCCTCGGCCTCTCCGGCTATGGCGATTTGCTCGCCTCCATCGAGCAACACGATCGCCCGGAGGTTCGCTTCGGTCGGGCCCTCGCCCGCGGTCTTTCGGTGACCCAGGCGAAGGACGAGGCCCAGCAGCGCCTCGAGGCCATCGAGCTCATCCCCCGCGTCGTGGCCTGGTGCGACGCGAACAAGGTGCGGGCCCCCATCTTCGGCGCGCTGCGCGCCATCGTGCTCGACAACCTGCCCGCCAGCGAGATCCTGGCGCAGCTCATGTCGATGCCCATGAAAGAGGGCGCCTGACCGGCTTCTCCGGAGAGGTGTACGCTGAAGGAGCATGCATCGCTTCGGCATCGTGCTCTCGGTCGTCGCAGCTTGCACCGCAAGTGAACACCGGGTGGGGCCCGCGCGCTCCGAGCCGGCAGCTGCGGCCACCCGTCCCCCAGCGCCGGTAGCGAGCGTCGTCGAGGCGGAGGCACCCGCGGAGGCACGTCGAGAGATGGTGGACGTGCGCACCGAGTGGTGCGTGGACGGCGTGCGCGGCCTCGACGAGGACGCCTGCTACGTCCCCGGCAAGCCGGGCGATCGCACGCTGCTGGTGTACCTTCACGGCATCGTTCCGCCGGAGCGGGAGAGCCCGCAGAAGACCACCGTCGAAGGCGTCGTGCGCGAGGCCGCCGAGCGAGCAGGCATCACCGCGCTCATCCCCCGCGGACACCAGGGGCTCGGCCCCACGTTCGCACGCAGCTGGTGGGCCTGGCCCACGGCGCCGGACGCCCACACGCGGACGGTGGACGGGCTGGTGGCCCGGTGGAGCACCCTGAAGAAGAAGCTCGAGGCGCAGAGCGGCGCGCCCTTCACCCGAACCTACTTGGCCGGCTCCTCCAACGGCGCCTACTTCCTCGCAGCGCTCGCGCTCCGGGGCGACTGCGATCGTCTGGGATTTCCGGTCGACGGCTACGCGGCCATCTCCGGAGGCGCGCCCGGGGGTCTGGCGGTGCAGGCGGGGCGAACGCGGCGGCCGGTGTACGTGGGCTACGGGCTCTACGACGCGGAGAGCCCGGGCGGGGCCAAGGCCCTCGCGCTCACGTTCGAGTCGGCGCATTGGCCGGTGAAGCGCGCGCCGCATCCGCTCGGTCACGGCGCGCACGCCGTTTACCTCGACGAGGCGTTGGCCTTCTTCGACGTTTCCCTGCGATAGTGCAGCATGGCTTCGCACGTCTCCTCGCGCGTCCTCGGTGTCGGTGCGGCTCTCGCGCTCTTCTGCTCTGGCTGCCCTTCGGCGTCGCCGGCGCCGCGTGCGCCGGTCTACCAAGGGCCGGTGTACGCCGAGCTGGTGCTCGAGAACCGCCTCTCGGGGAACTTCGTGCTCACCGAAGCGAGCTTCGCGTTCGAGGGCGACGCACGGCCGGTGGACCTTCCGGCGCCCGGGCAGAGCGTGAGCCTGGGTAGCGTGACCACGCAGGGCGGCGAGCATCCGATCGCGCTCCGGGCCGTGCTCCGCGGCGAGGGCAGCGGGGTGTTCTCGTACCTGCGCGCGTACAAGTTCGAGGTCCGCGCCAAGCCCAAGGTGCTACTCGACGCCCCCCAGGTGCGCGTGCTGTGCGCGATTCGCACCCACGAAGAGCCCACCATGCCCCTCGAGCAGCGGCCGTACGCCGATTGCGCGGCCTCACCGCTCTGAGGAGCGGTGGTAGGCTCGCTGGATGAAAGCGAGCAAGGACTGGAAAGAGCGCATCGCCGACGACGAGGAGACGCGATTTCGCGCCCACGCCGAGACGCTGCTCGGGATCGCCCGGGCCCGTGATCAGGGCAGCTCGAAGAAGCGTGCACTGCACACCAAAGGCAACATCGGCCTTCGTGCCCGCTTCACGGTGCTCGGTGACTTGCCGGAGGAGGCTCGGGTGGGCTTGTTCCGGGAGCCCGGCAGCTACGACGCCTGGGTGCGCTATTCCAACGGATCACCGTCCATCCAGAGCGACCGCAAGGGCGACATCCGCGGCATCGCGGTGAAGGTGCTGGGCGTAACCGGAACGCAGATCATCCCCGAGCTCGCCGCGTCCACCACCCAGGACTTCTTGCTCATTCGCACGCCGAGCACGCCGGTGCGCAACACCGACGAGTTCCTGGCGCTGGTCCGCGCCGCGCAGTCACCCGCGCTGCTCTTGCCCCGGCTCATCGGCGCGGTGGGGTTCGGACGTGCCTTCGCCATCCTCAAGCAAGGCCTGAAGGGGCTCGGCGCGCCCATCCCTTCCCTCGCCTCCGCCCACTACTACAGCGCGTTGCCGATTCGCTTCGGCGAGTACGCGGTGCGCTACGCGCTGAAGCCCCAGGCGGAGTCGCCTCCGGGAGCGAGGACGGGCGCGAAGACGCCGCCGGACCTGGGCGCCGAGCTCCGGGAACGTCTGGCCAAGGGCGCCGTGAGCTACGACTTCCAGGTGCAGTTCTTCCAGGACGAAGCGCGCACGCCCATCGAGGACGCATCGCGCGACTGGGATTCTCCGTACGTCACCCTGGGGCGCCTGGATCTCGCGGCGCCGGGCGAAGACCACGAGCAGGTGGTCGCGCGCGTGGAGTCGCTGCGGTTCGATCCGTGGCACGGGCTCACCGAGTTTCGTCCGCTCGGAGACATGATGCGTGCGCGCAAGGTGGCGTACCTGGTGAGCGCCGAGGAACGCAAAGGCGCGAGCGAGCCCACCGCCATGGACTGAACGTCACCACGAAGGCGCGCGCCTACCCCTCGGAGGATGGCGGCGAGGGCTCACCCAGATCGACCCAGTAGAGCGCGTGGTCGGAGTCGGGCGTGCGCGGCGCGTCCTTCACCGGCGGGCCGTGGTCGCGCAGATCCTCGTTGAGCACGTCGGCCCGCACGATGGCCCCGTGGAGGCCCGGCGTGAGCAGCACGTGGTCGATCTGCGACGGGCGCCCGCCGTGCAAGGTGGTCCATCGTTTGTGCTCCGGCACCCGCTCGATGGCCGAGAGGAGCACGCGATCGGTCTCCCGATCGCCGTAGAGGATGCGCAGCGAGAGCGAGCGACGGTCGTCGTTGAGGTCGCCCATGACGCACACGTGAGGCGACGCGGCTTCGTCGGCCAGACGCCGCAGGTACAGCGCCTCCGCCGCGCGGATGACGGTGCTGCGCACGGTCGCTTCCGCCCGCTGGAAGGAGCCCGCCAGCGGCACGTCCTCGCCGGTGGGCTTGCGCAGTTTGCGCGGCAGGTTGCTCTTCATGTGGATGCAGAATACATGCACGTCGCCGAACGGCTCGTGGGTCACCACCACCTCGACGATGCCGCGGCGGAGCGGGAGGGCGGTGCCGTAGGGCGGCGGATCGCCCTCTACGAACACCGGAAAGGGCAAGGCGGCGGTGGTGTGCACGGCGGAGCGGACGATCGGGCGCCGCGAGAGCACCGCGCAGCGAATCCCGCGATCGTCGGGCGTCCCCACCACGGCCGCGTAGCCCGGCACCAGCGAGAGGACCGCGTCGAGTGCCGCCGGCTCCCCCACCTCTTGGAGGGCCACCACGTCGGCCTGGGCCCGCAGGAGCCGGTCGGCGACGTACCGCGTCTTGTCGGCGAAGAGCTTGGCCTCGAAGGCCTGGTCGGCGGCACGAACGTCGGGAAGGAAGAGGTCTTTGAGATTGAACGTGGCAAGGCGCAGCACCGGACCACGTTACGCGGGGAAAACCCGCCCGTCGAGCGCGCTGCGCCGGTGTGGGCGAGGGCCGCGCTCGTGCTACGATACCGCTTATGGCGCTCCCTAGCGAAGACTCGCTCCGGTTCATCGTGGCCCGCATGGCCAGCATCCTCGCCGCCCATGGCGAAGCCTTCGACGCCCCGCCGCTGGTGCTCCCCAACGCCGAGTTCTTTCCCGACGCCATCTCGGTGAGCGGCGACGGTCTGGAGACGCTGCTGGCGCGCATCGCGTTCCACTCGCCGTTGCCCGACGACGTGCCGCTGACGCTGGGCTTCGTCGAAGCCGAAGATGCGGGAGGCAAGTCGTGCAGCTCGGGCGCGTGCGGCCCGGAAGGTGCCGCGCTGCTGCCGCCGGTCCACGAGACCGACGAGACCTATCTCATTCCCCTCGACGTGAGCGTGGCGCGGAACCCCGTGCGCCTCACCACCGCCATCGCCCGCGGCGTGGGCGGCGTGCTCCTGGCCTACACCGATACGCCGCTCGAAGATCCGAGCCGCGACGCGGAGATCGCCGCCGTGCTCTCGGGCTTCGGCGTGCTGCTGGCCAACGGCGCCAACCTGTTCATGAAGGGCTGCAGCGGCGTGAAGGTGCACCGCGGCACCGCGCTCACCGTCGAAGAAGTGGCGGTGGCCTTGGCGCTCTTCGTGCGGCGCTTCGACCACGCGCCCTCCAAGGCCAAGAAGTACCTCGAGCCGACCCAGCTCGAGGCCTTCGAAGAGGGCCTGGCCTGGGCCGATCAGAACGAAGAGCTCCTGGAGAAGCTCGCCAGCGCGCCGGAGCTCCTCGCCGATGGCGTGTTCGACTTCGGTAAGCCCAAGGGCATGCTCTCGCGGCTCTTCGGGAAGAAGCCCAAGGACGACGAGGTGGTGGTCACCGTCCGCAAGCGCACGCCGGAGGAAGAGCGCAGGCTCGCCGAAGCGCGCGCCCTGGTGGAAGAAGCACTGGGCGGCGAGTAGCCGCGCGGTTTCTCAGTCGCAGTCGCGGGTCCACTGACCGGCGAAATCGCAGGTGCCGCCGGGACAGACGGCGGGCACGCGAATGAGCGGCGAGCCGGCCCAAGCGGAGGCGAGAAAGTCGGTCATCTGCATGCGCGCCGCGTCGCCGCCCGGGTTGCGGCAGTCGGCGAAGCCGTGCACCGCGCCCTGACTGGTGAAGGGTACACGGAACTGCACGATGCCGTTGCCGCCGGCCACCGAGGTCTGGCGCGGCATGCCGGGGATGTCCTGGATGACGCCGCCCACCAGCGACGCCCCCACCGCCGAGGCCAGCAAGTTGGTGCCGATGTTGGGCACGATGGGGTCGTCGATGCTCTCCTGGATGAGAATGGTCGGCCGCTTGTCCGCAGGCGCGCCGGCGCCCACCGCGCCGTCGACGTCGTCCCAGGCGCCCTGGGTCATGGCGAGCGCCAGGCGGGCGTCGAACACGCTGCCATAGGCGCCGCGAACGATGAACTTGCCGGCGTCGTAGAAGGCGGAGTGCGGAAGGAAGTGCGTCCAGCCGCCGCCCGGCACGTTCAGGAGCGCGTAGCGCAGCTCGGGATCCACCGCGCTCATGACCCCACCCATGATGCCGCCCATGGACCCGCCGCCCCAGACCTTGATGGACA
>JABFRG010000428.1 GCA_013141295.1 Polyangiaceae bacterium | reverse complement strand
GACCAGAAGCGCGCGCTGGTGGAAGCCAATCGCGCGGTGGAGCGTCGCGAGTCCTCGCTGCAGCAATCTCTCGACGCCCTGCGCGAGACGATGAAACAGCTGCAGATCGAGCTGGCGCGGGTGCGCGAGCAGGTGACGCAGCTGGAGACCGAGAAGGGCTCGCTCGAGAGCCGCGTGGGCGAGCTTTCGCGCCTCCGCGAGGCCGAGACCGCGGAGAAGCAGGGCCTCACGGAGCGGCTCGAGGCGGCCGAGCGCGACGCGCGCCGCAATGCGTTCGATCGCTCGCGTTTCATCGCGTACCTCGAGGAGGGCCTCGCGCTCCTCGGGGGCCTGCCGCCGTCGGAGCTCCCGAAAGCGCTGGCCGCGCCGTCGAGCGCGCCCTCGCCATCTGCGGAAGCCGTCGAAGCCGTGCCGGTCGCGCCCGAGGGGGTCGCGGTCGCGCCGGAGGAGGCCGTCGTGCCGGAGGTCGTCGTGCCGGAGGTCGTCGTGCCCGAGGTCGTCGTGGTCCCAGCGTCCAAGGTGTCGTCGCTGCCGCCGAAGGCCAAGTCGTCGGCGCCGCCCAAGGGGTCAGCATCTCCCGTCGCTCCGGAGGCGCGAGCCTCGTCTGCCCCCAAGGGACCCGCGTCGTCGCCCCGGTTCGGCGGCGTGCCTCGGCCCACGCCGAAGGGGCAGTCGCCCAAGAGCGAAGCCCCATCCAAGAGCGACATCGAAGAGCTCGACCCGGCGGACCTGGTGTCCGCGGAGCCGGGGCCGCCGCCGCCCCGTACCTGACCACCATCACGCGCCGACGGTCGTGCCCTCGCCGCGGGGTCGGCGGGTCCTGGGTGCAGGAGTCGGAGCCACCGCGCGCTCGCACGCCAGATAGTCGGTGCCGGTTCGTCCGAACACGCAGCGCAGCCGACCGCGCCAGGTCCGCGCGCGCCGGAGATCGCGGCCGATGGCGATCCACTCGTTGAAGGAGGCGTGGAAGACGTCGCGCTTCTCCAGGGGCTTGGTGAGGCCGTACACGGGCTTCTCGTCTTCCTGCTGGAACGTGCCGAACAAGCGGTCCCACACGATGAGAATGCCGCCGTGGTTCTTGTCGATGTAGCGAGGGTTGCTGCCGTGGTGCACGCGGTGATGAGAAGGTGTATTCAGCACCCATTCCAGCGGGCCCAGCTTGTCGATGAGCTCGGTGTGAATCCAGTACTGATAGATGAGGCTCACCGTGTGCACCGCCATGAGCATCAGGGGCGGGACGCCGAAGAGAGGCAACAGCAGCATCAGCGGCAGCGCCAGCCCCTCGGTCCACGGCTGCCGCAGGGCGGTGGTGAGCGTGTACTGCTCGCTCGAGTGATGCGCCTCGTGCGTGGCCCAGAAGAAGCGAATCTCGTGGGCGAACCGGTGGGTCCAGTAGAAGACGAAGTCCTGCGCCAGGAGCGCCACGGGAAATACCCAGAGATGGTCGCCGAGATCGAGGATGCGGTGGTCGTAGATGATCTGGAAGAGCCCCAGGGTCACGCCCTTCAGGGCCAGGTTCAGGAGCAAGAACCCGAAGCCCATGCCCACGCTGGTGGCGCCGTCCTTGGTGTCGAAGCCGAGGCCGCGACGCTTGCGCGCCCAGGCCTCGACGAGGAGGGTGACGAGGAAGAAGGGGACCGCGAGGAGGATGAGCTTCGGGGACATGCGTTTCTCTTTCCTCACCATGGCTCCATATTTAGAAAGTGACAAGTCACTTTCTAAATGAGCGCACCTGCGTCATGACCATGGCCACGTAAGTGCCTGATTTCCGAGTGTTCCTTTCTTTGCGACAGGCGACCTTGCTATTCTCCCGAGCGGTGACTCCCCGCCGCTCCCAGGCCGATCGCAAGGCGCAGACCCGCAAGGCCCTCCTCGACGCGACCATCCAGTCGCTGGTGGAGGTTGGCTACGCCAAGACCACCACCACCGAGATCACGGCACGCGCCGGCGTGTCGCAGGGCGCGCTGTTCAAGCACTTTCCCACCAAGGAGGCGTTGCTCTCGGTGGCCGCAGCCGACCTGTGCGCTTCGCTCTTTCCCAAGTTCCGCAAGGCCATGCGGAGCCACAGCAAGGGGAAGGACCCCATCGAGCGCGCGATCCGCGGACTCTGGTCGGTGTTCAAGACCGACGAGGTGCGGGTGCTCCACGAGCTCTATGCGGCGGCCCCCACCGAGCCGGGTCTGCGGGAGGCGCTGGTGCCGGTGCTCGCCACCCATCGCGAGAAGATCCAGGCGGAGGGCAAGCTGCTGATGCCCGAGCTGGCCTCGATGCCCAACTTCGACGCCGCCGTCGACTTCGTGGTGACGGCCATGCAAGGCGCGGCCATCGTGCTCTTCGCGGGCTACGAGAAGGGGCGCGAGCAGGCGCTCCTCGATGGCTTGGTGCTGCTGGTGCGGGCGGCGCCGCTGCTCCTCGACGTGGCGAACAGCACCCGCGAGCCCTGAGAACGCCTCGCGCTCAGGCGCAGGTGCCGAGATTGCGCCGCAGCCGTGTGGCCTCGTGGGAGATGGCGAAGGCCACCAGATCGCGGGCGATGCCGTGGCCGAGCACCGCGGCCACCGCGTGGGGCCCCGGGATGCGCAGGGCTTCCACCAGGAAGGGATCGGTCTGGGCCACGGCGTCGAGGCTGGCCCGCAGATCGCCCGAAAGCAGGAAGGCGGAGCGAGCCTCGGTGCGCAGCATGGCGTCGGTGAAGACGGCGACGTCGATGGCGGGCGCACGGTCGAGCGCGGCGCCAATCTCTTCCAGGCTGCGCCGTCGCTTGCGATCCACCGCCCGGCGCGCTGCCGCGTCGTACTCCGGCACCATGGGCTCGATGCGCTCCCGCGGGGTCGCGGTGAAGTTCGGCGACACCTGCCGGGCCAGCGCCACCAGAAGCGCGAGCACTTCGTGGGGATCGACGACCCCGAGCCACGGGACGCCGAGCGCCAATCGCACGAGAGGCCGCGCCATGGTGGCCACCGCGTGCCCCTCGGGCCACTCGGCGAGCGCCGTCGGGACCACCAGCCACGGCTCGCCCTCGAGGGCGATGGCCGCCCCGGAGACGCGATCCGATACCGCCAGCTCCACCTCCGTGAGGCCGAGGATGCGCAGGAGTTGATCGAAGAGCGGCCGCAGGGGGTGCAGCGCCTTGGGCTTCACCCGATCGCGGCTGCTGGCGCCCAGCTCCGACAGCCCGAGCTTGTGCAGCTTGCCTCCGATGCCGAGGGTCACCGCGGCGGCGTCCCACAGCGCATGCCGCCCCATGCCCCCGGGCATGACGAAGCTGCGCACGCCGCGCGCCGCGATGGGCTCGCCGGCGGAGATGCCGGGAAAGCGACGCACCCTCATGGCCGCCGCCTCGGTCTCGTCGAGATCGCCGCCGAGCCCGCGGAGCTCCCGCGCCACCCACGCCTGATGCGGCCGACCGCCCTTGGCCAGGTTCTCTTCCAGGAGGCGCACGAAGGCGAGGTCCAGCGGGCGCGGCGGGCCTTCCAGCAGCGGCGAGAGCACCGCCACCGCCGCCTCGTGGTCACCACGACCCGCCTTGGCGCGAGCCAGCGCGAAGTGCGTTTCGATCCGTGCAGGATCCATCCTTCGCGCTTCTTCCAGCCATTCGATGCCCTGGTCCGGGCGTCCGGTGGCAAGGTCGAGGTCTGCCAGCGCCACCGCCCAGGCGGCGTTGGCCGGGGTTCCCAGCTCCCGGGCCCGGGCCATGGCCTTGGCGAGCACGCGAGCCTTCTTCGGCGCGTCGGCGCCGATGGCGGTGCTCAACCGCTCCAGCAGGTCGGCGGAGAGCGAGAGCGCCGCCGCCTCCACCAGCGCGCCCTCGGAGCCGGCTTCGTCGCCCAGGCCCTTGCGCACGCTGGCGAGCTCCACCAGCGCGGCCTGCCGCTCCGGCCGCCCGCTCTCCTGCGTGGCGAGCCGCGCGAGGAGCGTCGCGCGCTCCTCGCCGGAGGGTCCCTTGGGGAGCTTCAAGATGCCGCGGAGCGCCCGCAGATCGTGCGATTCCTTCTCGAGCGCCGCACGGAGCTCCTTCTCGGCGGCCTCCGGCTGTTCCAGGGCACGCCCCAGGATGCTGGCGCGCCCCACGTGGGCGATGACCTGTTCGCTGGTCTCTTTGGAGTGGCGAACCACGTCTGCGAGGGCCTCCAGCGTCTTGTCCCAGGCGCGCTCGCCGATGTAGAGCTCGGCCAGCGAGAAGAGCGTGGGCACGTGGTCCTTGGCCACGCTGCGGCCGCGCTCCAGGGCCTCGATGGCGAGCTGCGTGTCGCCCAGGCGCGTGCGTGCGATTCCCGAGAGCTCGGCGGCGATGGGGACGATGGACGCAGGATCCTTGGCGTTGCGGAGGGCGCGTTCGAGAGCACGTCCGAGCTCCTTGAACGCACCGCGGGTGGTTTGCAGATCGGCGAGCCGCGCCGCCACCATCAGGGAGTCGGGGGCCGCGTCGATGGCGCGCTCGAGGAGCGCCACACCCCGCGCAGGATCGCGCTCCTGGACGCACAGATCGGCCGCATCGGAGAGCAACGCCGCGCGCGCTCGCGCGTCGACCACCACCTCGGCCAGGCCGGTGGCGGCGGCGATGGCCCGGGGTCGATCGGCGGTCTCGTTGGCCACGCCCAGGAGCAGGACGCTCGCCGCGACGCTGGTGGGGTCCTTGGTCAACGCCTCGGCGAAACGCGTTCCGGCCTCGGCGAGCTCGCCGCGCCGTTGCGCCAGCCGTCCGAGCTCCACCAGCAGCATGATGCGCTCGGTCTCGTCGCTGGCCGTCTCGAGGCGGCGGCGGGTGGCCTCCACGGTGTTTTGCAGCGCGCCCGCATCGCCGGCGCGAACCGCGGCCCGCGAGCGATGGATGAGCGTGTCGAGCACGACCGCGTCGCGGCTTCCGAGGGCCAGGAGCTGCTCCCACGGCTCGGTGTCCTCGCTCTCCGGCAGTACCCACGCGAAGAGGTTGGCGAGGCCCGACACGGCGCGGCGCGCCATGACTCCGCTGGTGAGCGGGACCTGGAGCGCCAGGGCGTTGGCGAGCTGGGGGGCGCTCCCGGCCGCGCGCGCGAGCTGCTCCGCCACCCGTAGCTCGGCGAAACCCGGCGCACCCGCCAGCACGCTATCGGGGCGCGGCGCTTTGCCTGCAGTATGCAGCGATCGGACCGCCTTGGTGAGCGGCGTGGAGAAGGTGTCGGGAATGGGGCCACGGGCGCCCAGTCGATCGAGTCGCTCGGCGACGATGGCCTCGTCGGGGAGGGCGTCCTGGGCGCGCTGCAGCCACTTCACCGCCTCGGCGTCGCGACCCTCTTCGCGCGAGGTGAGCTCCGCGGCCCGCAGGAAGTACTCCACGCGAACGCTTCGCACCGAAGCGCTCTCGGCGAACTTCACCACCGCCGCCAGGAGCGCGGGCTTGTCGCCGCTGGCTTCGAGCGCCGCCACCAGCGCTTGCTGCAGCACCTGGCCGTGCGCCGGATCGGCCGTGGCCTGCGCTGCTTCGGCGAGAGCCTCGATGGCGCGGCCGGCGGCGCCCAATCGCGCTGCGAGGATGGTGGACTCGGCGAGCGCCAGGGCGACCCGTGCGCGATCGTCGGTGGCGGCCTTGCGCCGGGTCGCGAGCGCGCGCGCGCACAGCTCCCACCGCTCGGCGCGGGCGTGAATCGTGGTGATGAGCTCCCACGCGCGCGTGCCGACGCGCCAGTCGTCCTTCAGCTCCTCGGCCAGGATGAGGGCGCGCTCCGGCTCGGCTTCTGCCCACACCTCGGCGGCCCGCAACCGGAGCTCCTCTCGCCCCTCCGGGTCCTCCACCACCTGCGCCTCGGCGAGCAGTGCCTGGGCGAGCTTCTGCGCATCGCCGGCGCGGGCCGCTGCGGCCCCGAGACCCATGATGGCGCTGGTGCGCTTGGGGTCCAGGCGCAACACCTCCTCGTAGGCGCGCGCGGCTGCCGCGGCGTCGTCCGCCACGTCGGCCTGGAGCCAGGCGATGCGCTCGAGATAGTAGACCCGGCGCGCGACGTCCCCGGCCGGCACCGCGCGCAGCGCCTGTTCGTAGAGCGCGACGCGCTCGGCGGCTGCCTTGGCGGCCGGTGAGTCC
>JABFRG010000224.1 GCA_013141295.1 Polyangiaceae bacterium | reverse complement strand
GAGCGGGCGATCTGGCGTTCGTAGAGATCCACCACGTCGCCGGGCTTCTGAGCCAGGCGCGCGAGGCGCTCGAGGAGCGGCTCGGCCTCGTTGGGCGCGATGCCCGAGAGGCCTTCTTCGCCGTGCTGGATGGAGTCGTCGGAAGAGACGCCGGCCTTGGCCTTCACCTCTGCCTGACGCACCAGCTCGTGCGCGCGCTCGGCGCCGGTGGATTCCCGGGCGAGCATGTCGTGGGCCACCGTGAGGGCATCCTGATCACCGGTCTTCACCGCCAGCTGCTCGAGGCCGCGGGCGAGATCCTTGTCGGCGCCCTTGGTGCGCACCAGCTCGATGGCCACGCGCACGGCATCCTGATCACGGCCGACCTCGGCGAAGCGATCGAAGGCGCTGCGGAGGGCCTGCGTGCGCTCGCCGTTGTGCCGGGCGTCGAACCACCAATCGACGAGCTTCTGGGCAACGACGCCCTTCCAGCCCAGGCGATCGCCGAGGTCCACGTAGGCGTTGCGCACGTCGGCGTTGCCTTGGTCGGCGAACTCGGTGAGAGCTGCGAGCGCTTCGTCGCCGCGGTCCAGCTTGTCGGCGAGGATGCGCGCCAGCTTCATGGTCATCTGGGCGGCTTCGTCCTCGTCGCCCTCGATCTCGATGCGCTCGGCGAGGAGCTCGGCCACGCGGTCCCATTGCTCGGTGCGCTCGCAGAGATCGCAGAGCCGGGTGAGGGCGTCGAAGTCCTCGAGGTCGGCCTTGCGGACGATGTCGAGGGCGCGAATGGCGCTCTTGGGGTCGTCGAGCTGCTCGTACAGGCGCGCCAGGCGGCTGGCGATCTGTCCGCGTTCCTGCGCGTCGGCCAGGAGCTTGAGCTCTCGCTCGAGGGCGTCCGTCGCAGCCAAGAACTCGCCGCGGTTCTCCTGGAGATCGGCGATGGCCTGGAGCGCCGGCCGGCAGGTGGGGTCGAGCTCGTCGAGGATCTCCTCGTAGCGCGAGAGCGCGGTGTCGACGTCGCCCACGCCCTCCGCGAGGAGCTCGGCTTCGCGCAGCGCGACCCGGGACTTTTCCGCCTTGTCGACGGTGGTCTGGGCCAGGCGCCGAAGGAGCGTGGTGGCTTCCGTGTGGTCCTCGCGCTCGACGGCGTCGTCGATGAGCTTCTCGAGGGCCTCCTTGTCGTCGCCGTCTTCCAGCACCTTCAGCCACAGCTCCCGGGCGATCTCGCGATCGCGGAGCTTGCTGGAGGCGAGCATGGCGGCTTGCCGGCGCGTGTAGACGCGCTTGAGGCGGTCGACCAGGCGATCGCCGCGGCGGGTGAGGAACTGCACCAGACGATCGATCTGATCGGCGCGGGTGAAGCGCTCGGTGAGCTGGTCGGCGTAGTTGTCGTTGAGCGGGTCGAGGTCGGTGGCCTTCTCGAGCTTCTCGAGGGCACCTTCGTTGTCGCCCGCGCGGGTGAGGTAGTCGGACGCTTTGGAGAGGTAGAGGGCCTCTTGCTTGGCGTCGCTGGTGAGCTGCCCGCGCTGCGAAGCGGCGTTGGCGGCCTTGGACCACTGCTCGGAGCTCGAGAACAAGCGCTCGGCTTCCTCCCAGAGGCGACCGTTGCGAAGCGCGTCGGCGGCTTCCGCGAAGGAGTCGCCGGCGGCCACGAGCTCGCCGATCTGCTCGCGGATCTGCGCGAGGCGTTCCAGCAGGTTGCCGCGGGCGATGGGATCTTCCACGCCGGGCGCGTGATCCGAGAGCATCTGCGCCGCGAGATCGAGCCGCTCCGCGCGCTCGTAGAGCTTGGCGGCGGTGGCCACCGGAACTTCCGACTCCGGCGTGAGCCGCGCGATGCGGGCCCAGGCTTCGGCGGCGCCCACCAGATCCTTGCGCTTCTCTTCCTGGAGCCGCGCGAGCTTCTTCTCGAGGGAGATCTTGGTCTCCACGTCGGCCTCGACGGTGGCCTCCTGCTCGAGGAGGTTCGCGAGATCGTCCCAGCGCTGGGAGCGCTCGAGGAGCCGGGTGAGGGCGTTGCGTGCGCTCTCGTCGGAGCGGTCGAGGGCGATGAGCTGACGCCAGGCGCTGATGGCGCCGTCGATGTCGCGCAGGTTGCCTTCGCAGAGGCCCGCCACTTCGCGCAGGCGCTCCTTCTTGGAGTCGATGGACTCGCGGGTGCCGAGGGCGCGCACGCTGGCCAGGAGCACGTCCTTGAGTTGCTGGTAGTCGCGCTTGCTGCGCAGGTAGTCTTCCACCCAGGCGATGGCCTCGGCGTGCGCGGGATCGCTCTCGAGGACCTCCTTGTACTTGAGGAGCGCCTCGGGCTTCTTGCCCTTGCCGGCGAGCATCTGCGCGGCGTCGAGGATGCCCTGGAGGCGATCCGGCGGAATGTTGGAGGGCCGCTTCGGCACCAGCGGCTCGCCCGCTTCGTGGGCGAAGATCGCCAGCGGATCTTCCTTCTGCTTCACGCGCGGCTCTTCGCGCTTGGGCTCCGGTGCCCGCTCCTGCACGTTGACGGTCTGCTGCGGGCGGCTCGGCGTGACGTCGGCCGGCGCGCGCTTCTCGGTCTTGGGCGCGGCTTCGGTCTTGGGAGCCGGCGGCTGCACCGACGGACGCCGAACTTCCGTTGCGGCGGTGGCTTCGCCGCTCGGGCCCGCCACTTCGCGGGCTTCCGCAGCGTGGTTGCCGTTGGGGTTGGCCTCGAGGTAGGCGCGATAGCGGGTCTCGAGCTCGTCGCCCTTGCCCTGACCGTCGGCGAACTTCGCGAAGGCGCCCATGGCGCGATCGTCGCCGGCGTCGATGTCGAGCGCCGCCGATGCGTAGGCAAAGCCGTGCTCGCCGTCGTACTCCTCGGCGAGGTTGCCGAGGTAGAGGACCGCGCGGGCGCGCTCGTCGGAGGGAACCGTCTCGCCGGCCTGCACGCGCTCCAGCACCGAAGATGCGAACTCCTGGCGGAGCGCGGGATCGTCGGGGGAGGCCTCGAGGGCCGTGAGCAGCGTCTTGGTGGCGCCGCGGGCGTCGCCGGCCAGCTTGCGGGTCTCGGCTTCGTCGCGAAGGAGCGCAAGGCGCCGCTCCGGGTCTGCCTCGATGGCGAGCTCGGCCGCGTAGAGGGGCACCGCTTCTTCGTGCTGGCCCGCGGCCTTGAGCAGCTCGCGCGCGCTGTAGATGGCGTACGCACTCGAGGGGTCGAGCTCCGCCGCGCGCTTGAACTGGTCGATGGCCTTGCGCGGCTGCGACAGCGGCGGCTCGCTCCAGAGCCGCGCCATCTCTTCGTGCATGCCCGCAAGCTCGTTGCGCAGATCGCGATCGTCGCCGACCATCGGCGCGAGGGCCTTGGCGCGGCGGTCGAGCAGCGCCACCAGGGCCTTGTTGTCGCCCTTCTCGCGGTAGAGCGCGCCGAGGCGATCGGAAGAAACCCGATGCGTGGGATCGCGATCGATGGCGGTCATGAGCAGCCGCGCGGCGCGATGCGCGTCCGACAGCGTGGTCATCCACACGTTGGCGGCCTCGCTCAGCCAGTGCGCCGCATAGGCCGGATCGCGGGAGTCGGTGCCGACGCGTTCCAGGAGCATCGCATAGCTCTTGGGATCGTTTTCACCGGACTGGTGGGCGTAGGCGAGCGCGTCTTCGTCGTGCGGGTCGTTGACGAGGCGCTGCACCAAATCTTCGAGTTCTCTCGCGTCCATGGGCGCGAAACGCTACACGGCTTTTGCGGCGCAAACAACGGGTCTCCCAGGCAAAGCGCCGGGCTCGCGCCGTCGGAGCGGTCAGTCGAACTTGGTGTAGGGCCGGGTGCTCGAAGCCGACGGCACCGGGTGGACCGTCGGATGGGCGGTCGGGACGGTGGGCGCAGGGACCCCGGTACCGACGCCGAACGGGCGCACCGGGCCCTTGAGCGGCTTGCCGCTGGACGAGACCGGGGGGAGGTCCTCGACGTGGAGCGTTCGCACGGAATCGCTGGTGGTGGCGGTGGGCAAGGGCGGCGGCACGGCGATGGATACCGCCGTGGAAGGCGCGGCGATGGAGCTCGAACCAAAGGCCGCGACCCCGCGGTTGCCGTTCTCGCGCTTGCCCAGGATGGCGCCCACGGCCCCGGCGATGACGAGGAGCGCGATCCCGAGGACGAGGCCGACGATGACCGGTCCGCGGCTTCGAGCGGGCGCAGCGGAAAGTTCCGCCGCGGACGGCGCGACCGAGACGTCGTCGAGGCTGGACGGAGGCGGCGGGATGGACGGCCCCACCGAGACGCGGACGCCGCTGGTGGAGGAGCTGATGGCGTCGAGGGTGCGCGCGAGCTCGGTGGCGAACCCGTCGGCGTTGTTGGGCCGGTTGTTGGGGTCCTTGGAGAGCACCCGCAGCACGAGGCGTTCGAGCTCCGGCGGGATGCGCGCTTCCGGGCACGCTTGCGAGAGCGGGGCAGGGGCGGTCTTGATGTGCCGCGCCATGACCAGGATCGCGTCGTCGTCGGTGAACGGCGGGTTGCCGGTGAGCATGTGATAGAGGATCACGCCCAGCGAGTAGATGTCGGATCGGGCGTCGAGGACCTTGCCCTGGGCCTGCTCCGGCGACATGAAGCGCGGCGTGCCGAACACGGTGCCGGCCTGCGTCTCCACCGCGTTGAGCGCGCGGTCCTCGTCGCGCAGCATCTTGGCGATGCCGAAGTCGAGGACCTTGACGATCTCCTCGTGCTCCTCGCCGCCGCTCTGCACCTGCGCGTAGAAGATGTTGTCGGGCTTGAGGTCGCGATGGATAATGCCCTTGCCGTGGGCTTCGCCGAGGGAGCGCAGCGCTTGCCGTGTGGTCTCGATGGCGTCGGCGATGGGCAGGCGCTTCACGCGCGCCAGCCGCTGCCCGAGGCTCTCGCCGTTGAGCAGCTCCATGGCGAGGTAGAGCTCGCCGGACTCGCTCTCGCCGAAGTCGAACACGGTGACCGTGTGCGGGCTGGTGAGAAGACTGTTGGCGCGCGCCTCGCGAAGGAAGCGCGCCTTGCTGTTGTCGTCGACCGCGCGATCGTTGCGCAGGATCTTGATGGCCACCTCGCGGCCCATCGCGTCCTGGCTCGCGCGGTACACGGTGCCCATGGATCCGGCGCCGAGCTTGGAGCGAATCGTGAAGCGTCCGCCGAGCGTTCGCCCGATGAGAGGATCACGCTCGTAGGCGGTGCGAACCAAGGGAGTTCCGTCGTCGATGCACACGAGCCCGCCGTCGAAGCGACGTTCGCACTTCGGGCAGTGGAGGTTGTTGGCCTCTTCGGTGAGACGAGGATTGATCGACACGGACCTTCCGATGGTCGCACGATGCGCAGAAGGCGCAAGAGCGGAGTCGCCTGATACCATGGCTTTCCTGCCAGGAAGCCACGAAATGGTCACCGAACGGTCACCTCGCCAGGGGAAGGACGTTCCGGGGATCGCAGACGATGGTGACCCAATCGGCGAGGACCATGCCCGGCCCCGAGGTGCGGATGGCGGCCGCCGCGTCGACCCCGTCGCGGACCCGGCGAATCTCCAGGTGAAGGTGCACGAGCTCCGGCGAACCCGTGTCGCCGACGTTCCCCACGAGCGCCCCCTCGGGCACGTGCTGGCCCGCGGCGATGCCCGGCGCGATGGCGTCCAAGTGACCAAAAAGAATCAGGTAGTCGCGCATGGCCCCGGCTTCCCGCAGGGTGCTCTTGAGGACCACGGTGGTGCCGAAGAGCGGGCCCGCGTAAACCACCTCGGCGTCGCTTTGCTGATGCTCGAGTGGCACCATGTGAATAGGCGTGCCACGAACCTCGGGGATGTCGACGCCCCCATGACCGATGGCCCGGAGCCGCGCGCCGCGCCGCTGCCATTGATCCGGCTGGTCGAGGTCGTAGCCGCTGATGACGTAGCGACCGCCGGTCATGCCGGGGGGCACCGGAAAGCGATAGAGGTCGTAATTTTCCGGTCGCTCGGGCCGCCGGGGGATCTGCTCGTAGGTGCGCCAGGCGCCGCTCCGCTCCCGGTGCGCGTTCTCCCGCGCCAGGGCCGCCGGCCCATCCTCGTCATCTCGTGGAATATGCACGCAAATGTCGTCGTCCGGGAGGGTTCCCGGGCCACACCGGGGGGCGGCCGCGACGGGAGCCGTGGGG
>JABFRG010001196.1 GCA_013141295.1 Polyangiaceae bacterium | reverse complement strand
CGACGACAACTACAAACGACAACTACGACGACCGACGACAACTACCCGACGGAAACGACGATGAACCCTGGTGGCCACCTGCAAGAATAGTTGACGCCAACCTGCAAGAATAGTTGACGCCAATCAGTGGACCTCGCCGCATGCCTGGCACGCGAGCACCGGTTCTTCGTTCTCGAACCAGGGTTCGATGAGCTGGCTATGCGCATCGGCGTCCGCGCGCACGCCGCAGCTCGGGCAGTGCGGAGGCTCGTAGTTCTCGATGGGATGGTGAACTTGCCGCTCGCACACGAAATCGACGCCGTTGTTCACGAGCCTGCGGATGTGCTCGTGGGCGAACGGCGGAGCGACTTCGATGGCTCGCGGTCCAGCTCGGTGCTCGCTCGGTTGCATGAGCTCGTCGCGCTGCGCGTTCGGCGTGATGATCCCGTTCTCCAAGAGCCACTTCTTCGCCGCCGCGATGCGCTCAGGGACCTCGGTCGGCGTGGTGGACAGCTCAACGACGACGATCGCGTTCTCGCTCATGCGGGTCGGGAGTACAGCGACCGATGTTGGCCGTCAATTGCTCCCACCGAGCGACCTCGCTGCGCCACCGAGAGCGCAGCTGCTCGCCGGCCACCGCGTACCGCGGGTGTTGGGAGAGCAAGGATTTCGTTACCGAGAGCACGAGCACGAGCACGAGCACGAGCACGAGCACGAGCACGAGCACGAGCACGAGCACGAGCACGAGCACGAGCACGAGCACGAGCACGAGCACGAGCACGAGCACGACGCACGAGGGGTGCTGAGCGATTGCGGCGACGTTCCCTCCCCCTACCCCCTCCCGCTCCGCGGGAGGGGAGCGCAGAGCTCCGCGGGAGGGGAGCACAGAGCTCCGCGGGAGGGAAGCGCAGAGCTCCGCGGGAGCACCTAGCGGAGTACGCAGAACCGCACCCCGCCGACTGGCGGGAGAGCAAGGGATTCGTAACCGCGAGCGAGGGCCCGCAGGCCCGAGCGCAGGTCTGAACCCTTGCTCGCCGCGCCAGGGCGAGCGCAGCGAGCACGTAGCGGAAAGCAAGGGATTCGTAACCGCGAGCGAGGGCCCGAAGGCCCGAGCGCAGGTCTGAATCCTTGCTCGCCGCGCCAGGGCGAGCGCAGCGAGCACGTAGCGGAGAGCAAGGGATTCGAACCCTTGGTGAGCTTGCACCCACACCTGATTTCGAATCAGGCTCCTTCGGCCACTCGGACAGCTCTCCACCCGCGAAACTCGTCGAATCGGGGCGCCTTGTCAAGGGGTTGCGAGGCCCGGCCGCGGTTTGCCGGCGGGTCGGCTTTGGGCTACGCACGGGCATGGCCCCGCACGGAAATACGCCTTCGGCCCCTGCGGTCCCCGTGGCCGACGCCCAGAATCGCTATTTTCGCCGGGGTGGCCGCTTGGTGCGCGGCCGCCTCCTCCCGAGCGCGCTCCTCTTCGGCAGCCTGCTCGGCGCCCCGACGGTGCTCGTGGTACTGGCCGGCCTCTTCGGCGCCATCGACGGCCTGGAGATCCTCGCGGTCCTCTGCGCAGCGCTGGCCGCCCTATGCTTCTTCGGCAGCGTGGTCGCCGCCTGGGCGCTCATCTTCGTCACCACCTCCAAGCTCGACAAGGCAGACTTCGCGCTGTTCCAGGGAAACCGCGGCCTGGCCATGGAGAACGCCCAGTGGGTGCTGGCGTGGATGTTCCGGTCCGACAAACGGATGCGTGCATTTTACATGCTCGCCCTGGTGGCCGAGCAGAACGGCGACTTCGCCGAAGCCGCAGCCGTGTTCACCGCCGCCCAGGCCAGCACCCCGCTCATGGCCGCGAGCCGTCACGAAACGCGGGCTCGCGCGCTCATCACCGGGCACCTGGCGCTCTGCCTGGCGGCCGCCGGCGACCTCGCCGGAGCGCGCTTTCAGCTGCAGCGGTGCCATGCGGCGCTCGCCGACATCGGCAAGGGCGGTGGCTTCTTCTCGTTCCTGAACGACGACGCGCACTTCGGGGCCGCGGGCCTGAACTCCTCGCTGGCCCTCCTCGAGCCGCGTCGCGATCCCCGGGCGCTCGCCGCGCTGGCCGGCGCGCTGCTGGCGTTTCGCGAAGGCAACCACTACGCGGCACTGGATCTGGTGACCCGGGAAGGAAGCACCTTCGCCTACGGACTCGCGCCGCAAGAACGCGCCCTGCTGGCGCGCATCGAGCGCGAGAGCTCGCTCCGCATGCAAGCCCAGGACGTGCACCGTACGCCCGCGCGTATCGCCGAGCCGGTCGCGCCCGACGACCCTTCCGAGGCATGGGCCGACGCGGTGTTCGAGCCGGGCCGGCGAATGGTCGTCCGGTAGGTAGGGTCAGTTGGCGGGAAGCGCGGGCGGCGTGATGGCGGTGCCGGGTCGTCCCATCGCCTGCTCGGTCTCGCCCTGACGGATGACCCGCGGGTCGGAGGTCACCTCGGTGATCTCGTAGACGATCTCGATGGACACGTTGGCCTTCTCGCGGGTGCGCATGCCGAGGTCGAAGCCGGTGATGCCCGCCGACACCGCAGGCACGAAGTTCTTCAGCAGGGGATCGTTCTCGCCCTGGCGGTTCTGCGAGTTGAACGTGCGGTTGTAGAGCGCCGGCCCCGCGGCGGGGTCGTTCTCGTTGCCCACCGAGGGCGGAGGGAGCTTCGCCAGCGCCTGCACCGTTCCGAGATCGCGCGCGAGCTCCACGAAGTCGTCGGGCGTGACGTTGCCGACCACGCGCCCCTTGGGCGGAATCTTCACGAAGCGATCGACGCCGCTGAGGTTCACTACCGTCTCTTGTTCGGTGGCCATCGGGGGACCCGGTTCGTAGCGGACGAACTCGTTCCACGGATCCATCAGGAGCTCCACGATGTGCTCCTGATCGTCGATGTTGGTGATCGTGTAGCGCGCGTTGATGCGCACGTCGCCCGCCTTGAGAAATGGCGTACGCGGATACGGAGCCATGGGGCCGAGGCCCTTCTTCTCCTCGGCGGTGCCCCTGCGCATGGGAAAGGCCACCGGCGCTTGCACCTGGAAGGTCGCGTTCTCGCCTTCGCCTATGGCCGCGAGCGCGGCGGTCATGCTGAGCACCACCGGCGGGTTCACCAGCGTGTAGTCGGAGTTGGCGCACGCGCCTCCACCGAGCACCGATCCGAGCGCACCGAGGGCAAGAAGCAACTTGGCCGGAGCAAACCGATTCCGCATGGTCTCATCTTACCTTTGTCTTCGGAAAATGCCCTTGCTACCGTCTCATTCGTGACACCCCTCATCGACGCGCGTGGCGTGCGGACCGAAGGCAGCTCGGGCACCGGGGTCACGGTGGCGTCGACACCCACCGCGCGGCACGTTGTGTTCCTGGCAGCCCCCGATGCATTCTTCCAGGCAGCGGCGGGCTTGGCTCCGCTGGCCGCTGGCACCCTCTCGGTGTGCGGACGCTCGCCCGCAACCGCCATCGAGAGTCGCGCCGTGGCTGTCGCACCTCTGGATCCGGTGCTGATGCCCAGTGTCACCGCCGCCGAGTACGTGCGCTGGTCGGCGGAGCTGGCGGGTGCGGAGAGCGTCGACGCCAACGTGACCGACGCGCTCCAGCGTCTGCAGCTCACACCGGTGGCGCGCACCCCCATGAGCAAGCTGAGCCTGCCCACGCGCCGCGGGGTGGTGGTGGCGGCGGCCTTGGCGACCGGCGCCGAGGCCATCTTCCTGGAGCACCCCTTCTCGGGTCTCTCGGAGACCGACGCGCGGGATCTCGCGCGGGTGCTCTCGAAGGCCCTCGATCCGGTGGCCTGGGCCCTCTTCGTACCGCGTCTCGCCCTCGGGTGGCACATCACCACGCACGCCGACGAAGCGATCCTCTTCCACGGCGAACGGGTCGTCGCGCAGGGAGCGGCGGAAGAAGTGGCGGTCCGCGAAGGCAGCTACTCGATTCGCACGCTGGGCGCCGGCGATCGCTTCTCGCGGCGGCTCGAAGAGGCCGGGGCAACGGCACGGTTTCTGGAAGGCGGCGGCGACCTGGCGCCGGCAGCGCTGCTGGTGGAGCTGGGCGAAGAGCTCACCGCCCTCGACGTGTTCCGCCTGGCCGAGGAAGAGGGCGAAGTGATCCTCGAGCTCCGCCCCCTTTCCGACGCACTGCGCTGAAGCCTTGCAGTAGAATAGGGGGCGTATGAGCAAGAACGAAGACGAGCTCGCCAAAGAGGCGAACCACAGCGTGGCCCCGCCTCCTCCGAGCATCGCCACGCCCGCTACCCTGGCCCGGAAATCCATGGAGCCGAGCCGCGTGGGCGCCTATTCGGCCCTGGGTGCCGTCACCACCGTGGTGCCCCTACCCTGGCTTCCGGACGTGGGCCTTCGAAGGGTCCGCGGCGCGCTGGCGCACGATCTCGCGGCACGGCACGGCCTCTCGCTCACCGCGGACGCCCGGGACATCCTGGCGGAGCCCTGGACCTCGATGTTCCCGCGCGGCATGCTCGCGCAAGCGGTGCGCTTCGTGGGCGCGCGGCTCATCTCCCGGGTCGGTCCGCTGGGGTGGGTGTCACCGGTGCGCGCCGGCCTCTCGACCTTCGTGCTCGGCCACCTGTTCGAGCGATACCTGGAAACTGCACGTACCGACCGCTCCATCCGCCTCGATGCGGAAGAGGCGCGGCGCGTGCGCAAGGCCATGGACAAGGCGCTGGTGCTGCTCTTCACCCAGGAGACTTCGTCGCCCTGGAAGAACATGCCGCAGCCGCCGGAAGACCTGCGTAACGCCAGCACGCAGCTCATGGATGGCCTGGTGCTCTCGGCGGCCAGCCTGCCGGGCTGGGTCATCGAGCGCCTGGAAGCCGCCTTCGACGAGGCGCTCTCGACCGTCCGCGCATGAGCGATCCGCGGAAGGATCTGGCCCGGGCGCGGGTGGTGGTGGTCAAGATCGGCTCGAAGACGCTGGCCGGCAGCGACCGCATCTACGAGACGCTGGCCCAGGACCTGAAGGTCGCGCGCGATCGCGGGGTCCGTGTGGTCATCGTCTCCAGCGGCGCCATCGCGCTGGGCGTGAAGAAGCTCGGCTATCGCGGTCGGCCCAAGGAGATGGCGCGGCTTCAGGCGGCCGCCGCTGCGGGCCAGAGCTTGCTCATGCGCGCCTACGAAGAGGCCTTCTCGGCGCACGGTCTGGTGGTGGCGCAGGTGCTCTTGAGCCACGCGGATCTCGCCGACCGCACCCGCGGGAACAACGCCCGGGCGGCGCTCTCGGCGCTCCTCGACCAGGGCGCCATCCCGATCCTCAACGAGAACGACTCGGTGGCCGTCGACGAGATCAAGTTCGGCGACAACGATCAGCTCTCGTCGATGGTCACGCCGCTGGTGGACGCCACGGCGCTGCTGCTCCTCTCCGACGTGGACGGATTGCTCGATGCCAAGGGCCGCCGCGTGCGCGCGGTGAAGGACATCGCCACCGAAGCCGTGCCGCTGGTGCAGAGCAGCAAGAGCGACGTCGGCACCGGCGGCATGGGGAGCAAGGTCGAAGCCGCGCGCCGCGCCACCCTGGCCGGCGCCCACGTGGTCATCGCCGATGCGCGCGTTCCCGGCATCGTCGGCCGCGTGCTCGCGGGCGAAGACGTCGGCACCGTGTTCGTGCCTCCGGAGCGCCGGCTCTCCGCCAAGAAGCACTGGATCGCTTTCACCCTGCGGCCCCGTGGAGACCTGGTCCTCGATGCCGGCTGCGTCACCGCCGTGCGCGATCGCGGCAAGAGCGTCCTCACCATCGGCATCCTCGGCGTACGCGGCGCCTTCAACCCCGGCGACTCGGTGCGACTCCTCGACGCCGCCGGCACCGAGCTCGGTCGCGGCCTCGCTCGCCTGGGCACCCCCGACTGCGCCCGCCTCGCGCATCGCGACGAAGAGAGCACCGTCGCAGTGCACCGCGACGAAATGGTCATCTGGTAGCCGAGGGGGGCGTGGGGGCGCCGATACCTTCGCGGGGCCGGCGTCAGGACCGAGTAGGCACCCCCGGTTTCCCGGGGGCGCCTCTCACAGAACCGGACAAGTGCTGTTCACATCCGGCTCTTCGGGGCGCTGGGTTTTGACCCCCGGCGCCGGCCGGTTTACGACCTCGATTT
>JABFRG010000363.1 GCA_013141295.1 Polyangiaceae bacterium | reverse complement strand
GTCGCGTCTCCCGCGGCCCCCACCAAGTACTCGGCGTTCCTGCCGTTCGTGGGCTCGGAGGGCCCGATTCACGTGGTGCTCATCGTGCAGCCCTTCGATGCGCGCGCCCAGGCGCTTGCGGCGAGCGACGTGGATGTCTCGGTCACCACCGATGGCACGACCGGCACTCCGCTCAAAGGCACGCCCACCGCGCAGGCGGGCACGTACCGCTTCGAAGGCGACGTGCCAGGCCCCCTGTCGTCCCCTTCGTTCGTCGTGGTCTCGCTGACCAAGCCTTCTGCCGGGCTCGCGATCACTGGACCGAACATCGGGCCGGCCACCGCCGCGTCGCGCCGGGACACCGTACGGTATCCTCCGGAGCGCGCGCGGCTCCTCCAGGTGGTCGCCAAGCGCGCCCTCTCGCGGACGCGCTGAGGCCCACGCTCAACCCGCGTTGTAGAAGAACTCCTCGCGGACGATCTTGTCGTTCTCGACGGTGAAGAGCGCGGTCTCGTCCATCTGCATGCGGCGGCCCGACGGCTTGTTCGTGACGTCGTACGTGAAGCGAACGATGAAGCGATTGCCGTTGGGCCACGGGCCTTCCATGGAGGCCTCGTGAACCTCGTGGTTGTCCATCCAGGTTTTGCCCTTGCCCATGATGGCCTGGAGGCCGCGGGTTTCGGCGCTCGCGCCCGGCATGGCGGCGGCCTCGATGCTCACGGCGTCGGCCGCGAACAGGGTCTCGAGGGCGATGTGATTCTGGTGCTTCTGGCAAAGCTCGAAGTACTTCTTGGCGATGTCGCTGGTGCTCATGGTGGTCTCTCTTTGGTTGGAAGAAGACCTTGGGCGTTCGCTGTGGGCCCGTCAACGCGCGCGATTCGGCAATGCTGACAGGGATGTGTCAGCATTCGACCTGGCCCCTCGGCGGGCGCGTCGCCCGCTGGTCTCGTCCTGCGCCTTCCACCGTTCCGCGAGCACCGCGCGCGATTCCGGGTACCCCGCGTCGAGCACCTCCGCGCCGGTGACGCGGTCCACACGAAAGTGACGGAAGTCCTTTCGCAGCTCGCAGAACGCCACGACGACCCGGGTGCTCTCGAAGAACACAAGGGCGATGGGCCACACCACGCGCTGGCTGCTGCGGCCGTTCTCGTCCGCATACCCCAGGCGCATCTTGCGCTCGCGACGAATGGCGCCACGGAAGACGGAAGCGTCGACTGCGCCGGCCGCGGTGGCGCCCGGCTTGGCGGTCATGAGCGCGGACCCCTCGAGCCTCGCAGAGAGAGACCGCGGGAGCACCGCGGCGATCTTGGCCAGCGCATCGAGCGCCGCGCTGGCAAGCGCCGCATCTCCCTGCTGCGCGAGCCATCGACCGCCGAGCGCCAGCGCCTCCAGCTCCTCCTCGGTGAACATGAGCGGCGGTACGAGGAAGCCGGGGCGCAGGAAGAATCCGACGCCCGCCTCGCCGGAGATGGGCGCGCCGAGCTCCGTGAGCGTCTCGATGTCGCGGTACACGGTGCGCTTGGAGACCCCGAGCTCCTCGGCCAGTGCCGCGGCGACCACCGGCCGCCGATGGCGCCGCAGCAGCTGCAGGAGATCGAAGAGGCGCGCGGTGCGGGACATGGGGCGATTCTAGCGACTACTCGCCGAGCTGGCGCACGAGGCCGGCGGTGTCGTTCTTCACCCAGCTCTCGGCGATGCGGCCGCCAGCCACCCGGACCATGGTGAGGCCGGACATCGAGATGGTGTTTCCCGTAGGCGCCGTCCCCATGAAGGGCCCGCGATGCGTTCCGCGGGTGGTGGCGCGCGCGCAGACGAGGTCGCCTTCGGCCACCAGCGCATCGAGCGTGATGACGAGATCCGGAAACGCCGCGCGGAACATGCGCACCACGCCGACCACCGCCGCCGGCCCGGTGGGCGTGCCCGGCGGCGCGTCGTGGAGCACGTAGTCGGGGGCGAGCAGGCCTTCGGCCGCCTCGATCTTTCCCTCGTTGAAGACTTCCTGGATGAAGCGTCGGTACAGCGTCTTGTTCTCTTCGATGGTCATGATGGCCTCCGCGAAGGAACCTAGGACCGCGCTGCGTCAGTTCTTGTCAGCAGGCTCGCGGTCGCGCACGAAGACGTCGTCCTCCGCGCCATCGAGGGTGATGCGCTCGTGCTCGCGGAAGCCGCACTTGCGCGCGACGTGGGCGGAGGCGACGTTCTCGGGGTGCACCAGGCACACCGTGCGGCTCCCCGCGAAGTGCGCGTCGCCCCAGGCGATGGCCGCGCGGACGCCCTCGGTGGCGTAGCCCTTGCCCCAGGCGCGGCGGGCGAAGGCCCAGCCTATTTCCGGCAGGCCTCGCAGATCGTCCGGGACGTCGCGCTTGAAGTCGGCGAACCCCAGCTCGCCACGAAGGTGCCCGATGCGCGCTCGATCACGGCCCAGTAGCCGAAGCCCAGCATCGACCAATGACCGCGGTAGCCGAGCATTCGCAGCCAGGTGCGCTGGGGCGACGAGGGCGTGCCCACGGTGTAGCGCACGACCTCGGGCTCGGCCCACATGGCCACGCACGCATCGAGATCGTCCAGTTCATGCGCGCGCAGCACCAGACGCGGTGTTTCCAGGATGGGGGCAGAAATCATGCGGTCACCGACGAAAGAACGAGGCTTGTTGAAAGCGCATACCCGCCAGGATTTGCTCCACGCGGGCTTCGGAGAGCGCACCGATGCGCGCGCCGAGTTGCGTCTTGGGGATGGACGACACCTGCGAGACCACCACCACGCTCTCCTTCTCGAGGTTGCCTTCGGCTGGGTCGAGGCGCACGTTGCCCGGCTCGGTGGCCCGGTGCAGGTTCGACGTGAGCGCGCAGACGACGACCGTCTCGATGCGGGAGTGGTTGAAGACGTCGTCCTGCACCACCACGTGCGGATGCGCGTGGCCCGGCACGGAACCTCGTGATTCGTCGGGCTCCACCCAGTACAGATCGCCGCGGTAAATGGGCGTCTTCGTGTCGTTCACCCGGCGACTATAGCGCGCCCGTCGATTTCGTGACGACTCCGAGCGCCCGTTCCCAAGTGAGGGGCATGAGCTCTTTCTTCCTGCGTCTGGGTGTTCCCGCGGTCCTGATCCTCGCTGCTGCCTGTGGCGGCACCGTGAACGGCAGCACGTCGGGAGGCGCCTCGTCCTCGTCCGGCGGCGGCGGCTCCAGCGGCGCCAGCTCCGGGAGCTCCGGGGCATCTTCCGGCAGCTCGGGGAGCGCGCCCATCCCGCCGCAACCCAGGGGCCCCTACGCAGGCCTGGTGGGGACCACCGACGTGTCGATCCTGTATCCGCTCCCGGGGGCCGGGGAGATCGCGACGTTCGTGCGGCCGAGCGAAGTGGGCAATCATGGCGCGCTCTTCGCGGCGACGGACTTCGTCACCGTGCTCTCGGGGCACTCTGGCCTCGAGCGAACCAGCTCCTCGCCCGCTTCCGGCTACGCGAACCTGGGGCTCGTCGGCGTGCGTCTCGATCCGTGCTCGGCGCGTCGCGGACCCGGCACCTGCACCAGTGAAGTGCGCCTGGTGCTCCAGGCGCTGGATACGACCATGACCGGAACCACCGCGCTCGATGGCGGCCTGCACGTCGTGTACGACGTCCCGGAGGCCGAGCTCGTCGACATGGCGCAGGAGATCTTGACCCTCAAGAAGGCCAACGGCGATCTCGCGCTGCAGGAGCTCGCGCCGCATCCGATCCTGGCCGCGCAGGGGCTCGGCGGAGCCTTCGCCACCGGGCTCCGATCGATCGTGCTGTTTCACCTGGGCAGCGAGCGCGTGGCCCGGGCCACCGCGTTCGATCACAACATGGACCCCGACTCCGACGGCTGGACCTTCGCTTCCTTCGAGCGCGTGGGCGGAGCGCTCACGCCGCACATGATTCCCTTTCAGAAGTCGCATCAGCAGACGGTGGCCGGGTCACGCGCCACCACCGAGAACCTGGTCACGGAATCGCATGCAACTGCGTTCTCCAACGGTGGTCCCGACGACGTACAAGCCATTCTGAGCCCGGGTCGCACCGAGACGGGTATCACCCCGGACATGCGCGCATCCTTCACCGCCGCCTTGCGCGTGGAGAATCCCACCGTGCACAACGCCGAGACCACCACCTGCGGCAATTGCCACCTGGCCGAGGGCGCCACCCGCATCGGCAAGGCGTTCGGTCTCCCGGAAGCCGGCGCCTTCACCAGCCCGCGCAGCCTCGCGCGCGTCGACGAGCGCACCAGCGTCACCAACCTGCATGCCTTCGGCTATCTCGGCCGTCAGGTATCCATCATGCAGCGCACCGCCAACGAATCGGTGCAGGTCGCCGACCGCATCGCCGCGCTCCTCGCCGCTCGGTAGCGTTCGCTATCTAGGCTTTTCGCCGGAAGCAGGTGCTGGCGTGGTCGTTCACGATGCCCACGGCTTGCATCCAGGCGTAGACGATGGTGGGGCCCACGAACTTGAAGCCGCGGCGCTTCAGCTCCTTGGACACTGCCTCCGAGAGCTCGGTCTTGGCGGGCACCGTGCGGCCGTCGCCCTTCAGCACCTTGCCCTTGGTGAACGACCAGCAGAAGTCGGCGAAGTCCTCGCCGCGCTTCTCCATCTCGCAGTAGATGCGCGCGCCGCCGATGGCCGCCTCGATCTTGGCGCGGGAGCGGATGATGTCGGCGTTGCCCAGCAGTCGCTCGATGTCGCGCTCCTTGAAACGGGCCACCTTCGCCGGCTCGAAGCCGACGAACGCCTTGCGAAAGGCATCGCGCTTGCGGAGCACCGTGATCCACGCGAGGCCCGCCTGGAAGCCATCGAGGATGAGCTTCTCCCAGAGGGCGCGGGGATCGCGCTCGGGCACGCCCCACTCCTCGTCGTGATAGGCAATCATCTGCGGGTCCGAGCCCGCCCACGCGCACCTGCGAACGTCCTTCATGGTGCGCCTCGATACCACCTGCCCACGTTCCAGAGAAGTCGCACCCGCGGAGTCTGCTACCCGTGCGGCGACGCGCAACCGGTGCGCCTGCTGCTCGCGTTTCACCGGTGTTTCGTGCATCGCGCCCGCGCGGCACGCGAGTTGCTCTTCTCCACCCGATGCCCACCGTCGTACTTTCCGCGGCTTCACCTCAGCTGCCCGAACTGGAAGAGCTGCTCGCCATGGTGCTGGCGAAGCTCGAGAAGCGGGGCGAAACCGACGTGCGGGTGTTCGATCTCGCCACCACCAAGCTCGCGTACTGCCAGGGCGAGTTCGACTGCTGGGTGAAGACCCCCGGCGTGTGCCGTACGCACGACGCCGAGCAAGCCATCGTGCAGGCGGTCCACGATGCCGACAAGGTGATCCTCCTCGATGCGGTCACCTTCGGTGGCCACAGCTACACGCTGAAGCGGGCGCAGGACCGCCTCATCTGCCTCCTCTCTCCGTTCTTCTCCAAGCGCGCCGTCCTCACCCACCACGATGGTCGCTACGATCGCATGCCGAGCTTCTATGCTCTGGGGTGGATGGCCGAAGCCGACCCGGAGGCTTCGTTCACCTGGCGCATGCTCGCCGACGCCAACGCGCTGAACATGCTCGCGCCCCGCGTGGGCGTCGCGCTCCTCGAGAACAGCTCGCGTCACGGCTGGCGCAGCGCGATTGGCACCATGCTCGACTCCGAGGACGTGCCCGGTCGCGACCTCGTTTCTCGCGAGCGCCTCCACGCGGCCCTCGTCGAAGCGGCCTCCGGCGAACCACTCGCATCCATCGCCGAGCCGCCGCGTACCGTGGCCTTCGTGATCGGGAGCGCCAAGCCCAAGGGCACCAGCACCTCCGAGAACCTCGCGCGGGCCATGGGCGATCGATTCGAGAAGGACGGCGCTCGCGTGCAGTATCACTTCGCGACCGAGTTCCTCCACGAGGGCGTTCCGTCGATGGTGGCCACCAAGGCGGTGGCATCGGCCGATCTCACCATCCTGGCCACGCCGCTCTACGTCGATGCGTTTCCGGCGCTCGCAACCCACGTGCTCGAGCGTGTCGCCGCCCTCCGCGCCAGCGCGCCGCGCTCCGACCTTCCGCTGCGTCCGCGCTTTGCCGCCCTCGTGAACTGCGGATTTCCCGAGGCCGAGCACATCCGGACGGCGCTTCGCAT
>JABFRG010000977.1 GCA_013141295.1 Polyangiaceae bacterium | reverse complement strand
GATGCAGCCGGGAATGATGCAGCCCGGGATGATGCAGCCGGGGATGATGCAGCCGGGCATGGACCCCGGGATGATGCAGCCCGGGATGATGCAGCCCGGGATGATGCAGCCCGGGATGATGCAGCCCGGGATGCCGGGCGCCCAGCTGCCTCCGGGCGCGAAGCCCAGCTACGCGGAGCAGTGGAAGGCGCTGAGCATCCCCCGCAAGGTCTCCATTCTCCTCTCGCCCTTCGTGCTCATCGCCTGCATCGACATCTTCTTCTTCGACGAGGAGCCCGCGCCCGTTGCCGTGCACGCGGACGCGGGAGCGAAACGGGCGGTGGACGCCGGGAGCGCCACCGTGGACGCGGGCACCATCGCCACGACGGCGGTCGAGCCGCTGCCGCCCATCCTTCCCGACGCCGCTGCAATCATCGAGCCGCCGGTCCAAGACGCGGGCGTTATCCCGCCTGGCCCCACTTCGAATCCGACCAAGGTAGATGCGGGGGCTGCGGGGAAGCCTACCACCTCCGACACGCCACCGAAGCCGCCGGCCGTGCGAACCCTCGAGCGGCAGGCCGCCGATGCGTACGCGGCAGGGCGCTACGAGGAAGCCGCTCTCCTCTACGATCAGCTGGCGTCGCAGTTTCCGAACGACCCAACCTACAAAGAGATCGCCCGCATCATCCGGCGTCGCATGAGCGCGCCTCCGCAACCCAAATGAATTCCTTGGCGAATTTTGCCCACAGGGATTCGCGGGGGTTCACACCGATGGCGGCCGCCATCAGCCACGCGGGAAAAGCCCCCGAGGCGGGGAAGTGCCCCCCACGCAATTGGTTCACACATCTAACGTATCGGAATCATTGAGAAACGATGGTTCGTCGTCGGCGGATTCCGCTGACGCGGTGAGAAGTAGCCGACTGGCGCGATCGAGCCTGATCCAGTGGCCCTCACCTCCGACATGTAAGTATGCGGAAACTCCAGCGGATTTTCAGAATCACCAGGTTGGCCTAACGGGTGCATAGAAGGAGAACGAGCATGATGACATCGGGTCAAAAGTTCGCGGTGGTGGCGCTCCTCGCCGGATTCGGTGGGGTCTCCGCCGTTTCGTCGACGGCATGCTCGCAGCAGGAAGACCTCGGCCCGGGCGTCAAGCCGGCGGCGACGGACCCGCTCGCGGGCACCGAAGAGGAGCTCAAGGCGCAGGCCAAGGAGCTCTTCAACCAGCTCAAGCCGGAGCTCGTGAAGAACTGCGGTCAGGGTTGCCACAACAGCGGCGTCGCCTTCAAGTCGGCTCCGCTCTTCCTCGCCCCCCCGGACGAGTACACCTCCATCAAGGCCGGCAACGGCATGGTGACCGACGACGCGACCGCGAGCCCCCTCCTCAACAAGGGCGAGCACGAAGGTCCCGCCCTCGCGAGCTTCGCCGACCTCGCCACCAAGGTGTTCACCTGGCTGCGCTTCGAAGCCGCCGCCAAGGACAAGAAGATCCTCCCCTCGAGCGCCTACACCGCCATCGTCATCGGTCCCAACGAGATCGACATGAGCCCGGCCGGCATCGCGGGCGTGAAGGTTCGCTTCGAGGCGGCGATGCCCAGCGGCATCCTCAGCATCACCAAGCTCCGCGTGTTCGTGCCCGACCTCGGCGCCAAGAAGGGCGCCCACATGGCGCGTCCTCTGTTCTACCGCCTCCGCAAGGACAACAAGCTCTACGTCGATCCGGTCGACACGTTCTCGTACGTCGACACCGTTTTCCCCGGTGGCGTCGAGACCCCGCTCCCCCCCGGCTCGGCCATTTTCGCGGTTCCCGACTCCTGGACCCCGTTCCAGGCCAGCGAGAAGATCCGCATCCAGGTCGACAAGTTCGAGATCGGCGACGTCGTCGACCCGCCCAAGCTTCCCAGCTGCAAGAACGCCGCGATGTTCAACACCGTCCTCATGCCCAGCCTCACCGGCGCGGGCGTGGGCGCGGGCATCAACTGCTCCGGTTGCCACAACACCGGCCGCGGCCTCAACCCCATCGTCGTTCAGGCCGACGCCAACGCGACCTGCATCAACTTCACCGGCTTCGTCAACAAGACGACGCCGGGCCAGAGCCGGATGATTCTCAAGGCAGCCGATGGCGCCACGACCCACGCAGGCGGAAAAGTGACGGACACGAACGGCTTCACCACCACGTGGACCGGCGCCATCACTGGCGGACAGATTTTCGAGTGAAGTTTTCCGCGGGCACCCCGGTGCGCGCGGTGGAGAATTGACAAAAATGGACATCAAACACGAAAGGAAGGGCACGATGCGACGTGGCACACTTTGCTCACTGGCCGCGCTCGGGATCGCCGTATCGCTCACGGCGTGCAGCACGGAGGACGGCTCGGGCAACCCCGACGAGCTGACCAACCCCGACAAACAAGCCGTTGGCCCTGGCGGCACCGCACCCGGTGGCGCTGGCGGCGCGAACGAGTACCTCGACAACCGCACGCCCGACTACGCGGCAGCGTACCGCATCGCCGCCCAAAAGCTGGCCGACCGCTTCCCCACCATGGAAGAGATCAAGGCGCTCGACGCGGCGGCCGACAAGAAGGCCAAGTACGACGGCATGATCGACGCCTTGTTGGCGGACAACAAGACGCTCGGCACGGTCATGGTCAAGTACTTCCGTGACACGTTCAAGACCGGCAGCGTCAACGCCCAGGGTGTGCCGCAACCGCCGCAGATGAACAACGGCGTCGCCGGACCGAACTTCGAAGCCGCTGCGTACTTCGCCGCGTCCCTCGTCGTGTCGGACCGCCCGTACACCGAGCTCTTCACCGCCACCAGCGGCACCTGCCCCACCTGGGACATGACCACCGGCGCGTTCACCCCGGCCAACTGCACCGGCACCCAGCCCACCGTGGGCGTCCTCACCGACCCTGGCCTCATGGCGCAGTACTTCGCCAACATGGCGTTCCGCCGCGTTCGTTTCATCCAGGAAACGTTCATCTGCTCCAAGTTCCCGGCGACCATCTCCCCCAAGGCCGTTCCGATGGGCGCAGGAGCCTACACGGGCACCTGGGACCTGAAGAGCATCACCGGGAAGCTGACGGTCCCGACCCCCAAGATCGACTTCCACGACGCCGCGTCCGTGGTCTGCTCGAACTGCCACACGGACCTCAACCACCAAGCGCCGCTCTTCACGGACTTCAATCAGCGAGGTGAGTTCACTGCGGGCCAGAGCCAGGTCATGGTGCCGATCCCCGGCAATCCCCGCGCTGCCCGCGCCGACTTCCTCCCCGATAGCGAAGGCACCGCCTGGCGCGTCGGCAAGCCCGCCGCCGACCTCGCGGCCTACGGCGCCGCCATCGCCGCGGACCCGGATGCAGCGCGCTGCGCCGTCACCCGCTTCTGGAACTTCGGGATGTCTCGCGGCAATGTGGTCGACGACATCTCGCCGGTGGCGGTCACGGTCTCCGACCCGCTGCTCGAGAACTTCAAGAAGGACTTCAAGATCAAGCCGCTCTTGAAGGCCGTCTTCACCGCTGACGATTTCGTGAAATTCTGATCAGGAGAAGGGAGAAAAGAACATGAAACGAATTACTCTCGCCCTGTTCAGCGTCCTCGCTATCGCTGCCGCTGGGTGTTCCAACGAAGGTTCTGACGAGCTCGGTGGTAGCGATCCCGCAAAGGATCCCAACAACCGGGAAACCGCCCGCAATCCGGAGAACACCGGTACCGGCCCCGACCACATGAACGATCCCTCTGCGGATCCGACCAACTCCAACGGTGACAACACCCCGCAGAAGGTGGAGAACGACAACAAGGTCGGCGGCGCCGACGTTGCTTCTCGCCTCCATGCTTGCGGCAAGATCTCCTACATCGGCCTCGGCGCGTATCTCCGCGCCCACGGCGTCACCGGTGGCGCGGCCATGACCGCCTACACGCAGGGCGCCCAGTCGCTCGGCACTCCCAACTACGGCGCCCGCGCTGCGGAAGCTCCGTTCCCGTCTGCGGCGGCCTTTGCCAAGCAGTTCGACATCCTGACCCTCGCGTCCACGGACATCATCGCCAACCTCAAGACCTCCACGGCTTGCCCGGGCGTCGATATCCTCTCCGCGGATGCGAAGTCGTTCAACAAGGACGGCATCACCTGCATCATCGGCGTTCCCGCCACCGACGCGCACGTTGCCGTCGCGAACCAGGCGATTGCCGAAAACCCCACGGACGGCGCGAAGATCGCTATCGCCGCGCTCCTCCTTCAAGCAACTTCGTGCCAATAAGGAGCCCAGCTATGGATCTCAAAGACCTTCGCGGAATCGAGCGACGAGAATTCATCCGGTGGTCGGCTCTCGTGGCCACCCTCATCGGCGTCGAGCGCACCCGACACCTTGAAGTGCTGAGCAAAGTCGGCGGAGTGGCCATGGCCGATTCGGCCGGCCTCGCAGCCAAGATTCTCCCCTCCATCCACATCGTGGACGGTAACGGCGGCGTCGCCAACTGGACGCTGCTGTTCCCCAACTCGGTGCTCGCGACGACCGCAACCGCTACCTTCTCGACCCACGCACCCGGTCTCGGTGTGAAGTCGACGAAGACCGAGCGGCCCTCGTACCTCAGCCCGGAAACGTCCGCGGTGTTCGAGGCCCTCCCGAACTCCTTCCAGGTGACCCAGTTCACCGCCGGCGTGTCCAACGCCCACAGCGCGGCGCCCGCAGCCATCATCGGCGGCGGCGCGGCAATGATCGCGGCCATCGCGGCCATCCAGACGGCCTCGTCGACCCTCGTCCCCTCGATGGTCATCAACGCGGCGCTGTACGGTGCGGCACCCGGCGCGCCCGCGCCGGCGGTCGTTCCCAACGCGGCCGGTCTCATCGGCATCTTCAACAGCCAAGCGGCTGCCACCCTGCTCAAGCCGGCTGGCAACCCCGAGATGTTGCAGAAGTACCACTCGACCTTCCTGTCGCTCAACGCGGCCTCGAAGAGCCCGACCTCCAAGCGTCACTTCGACGCCAGCAAGGTCGCCGTCAACCTCCTCGGCAAGCAGCTCGGCGACGCGCTCACCCCGACGCCGGCCGATCTGGCCATGTATGGCATCGACGGCACCACGCCGCCGGCCGTCATGAACATGTCCCGCGCCATCATCACCACCCTCAAGGCGATGAGCATGGGTCTCACCAACCAGGTGGCGCTCCCGGGCTTCAACAACGACCCGCACGGCATGTTCGCCAACGGCAAGGCTCAGGCGGCCACCACCGCCGGCGCCATCGCGAAGATGCTCAAGGGCTTCTACACCCACGCCGACTCCCTCAAGCTTCCGGCCTCCGGCAAGAAGATCTCCGAGGGCATCATGATGACCGTCCACGGCGATACGATGAAGACGCCGTTCAACGAGAACGGTTGGGGCGATGGCAGCCAGCAGAACGTCATGTACGTCATCGGCAACAGCCGCGGACGCCTCAAGACGGGCGCCTTCGGCGGATATGCGGCTCCCAACATGCCGTCGGACTGGATTCCGGAGACCGGCGAGACGGTGGCCCGCGGTGCTGCCGGTTCGGTGACCGGGGCGGCGTCCTTCGCCTCTGCCTCGGCAGCGGTGGCGTACGCGGTCTGCGGCGACATGCGCCGGGTCGGCGACTTCTACCGCGGTCCGGACCTCAGCGGCGTAACCAACATCTCGCTCGTCTGAGAAGATTGCCGGTGGACCAACGCCCTCGCGCTCGCCTCGCTGAAACAGCGTCGGTGGGCGACGGGGGCGCCGGCTTTTTGTGGACTCGCCCAGGCCAGTGACGGGGGCTTGTGGGAAACCGCCGAGGCGGCTATCTCCGTGCGATGATCGACGTGGCCGGCTTGACGAAGCGATACGGCGCGCACACCGCCGTGCGCGACCTCTCGTTCCGCGTCGGCAAGGGGCAGATCGTCGGCTTCCTGGGGCCCAACGGTGCCGGCAAGAGCACCACCATGCGGGTGCTCGCGGGCTTTCTCGGCATGACCGCGGGCACGGTGAAGATCGCCGGCTTCGACGTAGCCGAGGCGAGTGACGAGGCGCGCCGTCGCGTGGGATACATGCCCGAGGCGGTCCCGCTCTACCCGGAGATGCGCGTCCTCGAGTATCTGAAGTTCCGCGCCGTGCCACCTGCTTCAGCTC
>JABFRG010000904.1 GCA_013141295.1 Polyangiaceae bacterium | reverse complement strand
GCCGCGGGCGGTTCTTCAGGGGATCGGAGACGATGTTGCGGAACTCCAGATAGCCGAGGGCGCACACGGCGGAGATGTGCCCGAGATCGAAGCTCTGGCCCACGTTCTTGGCGTCCGCCTCGAGGGCGTCGAGGCCGGCCTTGATCTTCCCCAGCTGACCGCGGGTCCAGTCGTCCCAGCGCTTGTCCTCGGGACGGAAGACGGTCTCGTAGCGCACGAGCACCGCGGCGTCGGCGATGCCGTCGGCCAACGCCTGCCGGCGCAGCGTGTCCCAACGGGCCGGGCCGGAAGCGGCGACCAGCTTGTTTCCGGCCTCGGCGTCCAGCCACTCGCAGATGACGCGCGAGTCGTAGAGCACGCTACCGTCGTCGCGCACCAGCGTCGGAATCTTCGAGAGCGGGTTCTGGGCGGCGAGGATCGGATCCGGCTTGGTGGGCAGCGTGGCCACCGGCACTTCCTCCAGCTGCACGCCGAGCTCCACCGCGACCACCCGAACCTTGCGCGCGAAGGGCGAGGTCGTCGAATACAAGAGTTTCATCGTCGACCAATCTACGGGATCTTGCTCGCTCACACCACCAGCGAGACTTCGTCGGTCTCTTCGGCGCCGTGCTTCTCGCCCCGCTCGGCCGCGCGGAGGAGCCGCCAGATGTGGCGCCCGAGCACGTCGATCTCGGTGGAGACGAACTGCTCACCGCCGAACCGGTGAATGGTCTCGGTCTGCTTCTCGAGGATCACGGCGTCTTGCTGGAAGACCTTGAGGGCCAAGGGCTTGATGAACGGCTGAATGGCCCAGTGCGGCACGCGTGCGCGGAAGGTCACCACCGCGTAGATGCGCGTCACGTAGTCGGACACCGGCGTCATCACCGAGTCCACCAGGATGTGGTTCTCGGTGCCGATGCGGTACTCGACCTGGGCCACCGACGGCAGGATGAAGCGGTCGAAGTGGGTGACGATGCCGCCCGACGGCGAGAGGATGCGGGCGATGGCGCCGGGCGGCCGCGGCTCGCCCACGTACTCGGCCTCCACGCGGTCCTTGGTGCGGTGCACCTTGGCGGTGATGGAGATGCCGCGGCTCTCGGAGCGGAACAGTCCGCGGTGGAGGAACGCGGTGTGCGGGACGTCGAGGGCGTTCTCGATGGTGGAGTACAGGGTGCCCTTGGCCTCCACCACCTGGGTGACGGTGCTGTAGCCGGGCTTGTCTTTGTACGCGAACACGTGCGGCGCGGAGCTGGGCTCGCCCTTCTCTGCAGGTGTAGAATACACCCACACGAAGCCATCTTGCTCGCGGGTGGGAAAGGCCAGCGCGCGCCGGGCCTTGCCGTCGGGCTCACCGGGCAGCGAGGGGATGAAGCGACAGGCGCCGCCCGCGTCGAAGCGCCACCCGTGGTAGGGGCACTGGAGCGTACCGTCCTTGTGCACCGCGCCCTCGGAGAGCGGTACGTTGCGGTGCGGACAGCGATCGAGCAGCGCGCCCACCTTGCCGGCGCCATCGCGAAAGAGCACCAGCTTGGTGCCGAACAGCTCGCGCACGATGGGCTTCTTCCGGAGCTCCGACGAGAGGCAGAGAATGAACCACTGGTCCGGCAAGTTCACGACCGAGGCGCGCCCCTTTCGGAGCTGCACCAGACCGCCGCTGGACGAGCCGCCTTCGACTTCGGTTTCCATGGCCCTCACGTTACCACCAGCAGCGAAGGCCGTGCGCATGCAAGGATCACGAGGTCGCTGCAGGGCTGTGCAATGGTTGCGCGCTGCCGTATAGAAGCGTCATGCGTCCCTCTCTCTCCCCTCCGGAGGCGCGAGCCTCGCTTCGGCTCCTCCGCGCTCCTTTGGCCTCCCTCGCGCTCGTGGCGGCAGTGGTCGGTTCGAACGCGTCGTGTCGCACCTTCGCCGGCTGGGGCAGCTTCAACGAGGCGGCGTGCCCGGGAGAGAACTTCTCGCTCACCGACGCCTTCATCGGCACCTTCGATTACGCAGAGCTTCGCGAGGGCCACCAGGACGGGAAGTTCAAGGTGGTCATCAAGTCCGGTGAGCTTTGTAAGGGCGCCAAGAACAAGCAGACCTGCGAGGCGCAGGTCGCGGAGGCGAAGGCCACCCAGGGCTGGAGCAACGGCTCGGGCGGGCGCATGGAAGGGTTCATGTACCTGGTGGCCACCAAGGACGATGGGGTGACGGTGGTCGATCAACGCAGCACCACCACCGGGCAGGCGCTCTCGCCCATCGACACGCCGGCCAAGGCCGCAGCGGTAGCCTCCGTCACCTACGGCATCGCTCCCGACTGCAAGAACTCCGTGCGCAAGGTGGGCTCGGCGTACGAGGTGCACCTCAAGAGCGAGAGCTGCTTCGGTCCGCGGGAAGAAATCGTCCGCGTGTTCACCGCCGGGAACATGGAGCTGGTGAAGGAGGAGCGCGGGTCGGCCAGCTGCGTGGGCGCCCTCGAATCACGCCCCGCGAAGACCGGCCGCGGCTCCTGAGAGCCTGATAGGCTGGCCGGGCGATGCCTAGAGCACCAATCAGTTTGAATCGGTCGGCTTTTGGGCGATTTGCGTCGCCCCGCTGCGTTGCTCCTCCTCACCTAGCAGCAGTAGGTGTCGTCGTCGCGCCTTGCGGTGCTCGCAACTCCCCCAAAAATCCTCGGTCTTCAAACTGATCGGTGCTCTAGCGTGCTCCCCCAAGATCGCAAGAGGCCGCTGCTCTTCGACGCCTTTCCGCGCCTCGAAGGTTCGCTTCCTTGGCTACCGCTAGCCCACGCTCCGACGGCCGTCGACCCCTGCGACGCCATCGCACCGTGGCTCGGGCGCAAGGAAGGCGTCTTCATGAAGCGCGACGATCTCGCGTCGCCGCTCTACGGCGGCAACAAGATCCGACGCTTCGAATTCGTCTTCGCGGAAGCGAAGGAGCGCGGCGCCAAACGCATCGTCACGGTGGGCGGCATCGCCTCCACCCAGGTGATGGCCACGGTGCTCTTCGGCAGGGAGCTGGGGTTCGACGTACGCGCCGTGCTCTTCGACCAGCCGCTCACCCGCTTCGCGCAGCGCTCGGTGGCCGGGTTCGCGCAGGCAGGCGCCGAGCTGGTGTATGGCGGAGGCTACGCCGGAACCTTCCTGCGGGCGGTTCGCGCGCAAAGGCGCCGCGCCCCCAGCGAGCCCGACAACTACTTCATCTTCCCCGGCGCTTCGGGACCGCGCGCCAACGTGGGCTACATCGACGCGATGCTGGAGCTCGGGCGCCAGGTGGAGCGTGGCGAAGCCCCGCGGCCGGACGTCATCGTGCTGCCCACGGGTAGCTCCGGCACCATGGCGGCTCTCGCGCTCGGCGCCGCGTACCTCGGATGGGACACCGAGATCGTGGGCGTGCGCATCACCGCGCGCATCGCCTGCAACCGCTTCATGGTGCAGCGGCTGGTGCGGAACACGGCCGGGTTTCTCCGGGCCCGCGACCCGAGCTTTCCGGACGTCGCCGAGCGCGTTCGCTTCTCGCTCTTCCACGGCGCCATCGGCGAGGGCTACGGCTACCCCACCGCCGAGGCCATCGACGGCGCCGCCCGCCTCGAGGATCTGACCGGGGCGCCGGGAGAGATCACCTACAGCGGCAAAGCCCTGGCGGGCCTGCGCGCGCTCCTGGCCTTGCCCGAGTACGCCAAGAAGACGTTCCTCCTCTGGAACACCCTGTCGACGCCGCGCCCACCGCACGAGCAGGGCCGCGCCCTGGTGCCGGCGTCGCTGCAGTGGGTCTTCGACGCGCCCACCGTGGCCTGAGCCACACGGATATACCGGCTGGGATAGCGCGGTTCTTGCACACTGGGGGCAAACGCCCCAAGGCGACTGCAAGCCACTGAATTCATTCAGTACCCGCTCCGCACGATCGAGACAAAAAGTCTCACCGTGTCCCAATGCCCCACTCCATTTCGCCACTTCTCCCACTGAGCCGGGCCCCGTGAGGATCGTCCCCAAGCTCACCCTGGCGCTCACCGCAGCTTCCGCGGTGGTCGTGTGTACGCGCGCAACCCTTCGCATCGAGCGCCACGCCGCCGCCTACGAGCTCGCCATGGAGCACAACCATCGCGTCGTGGGCCACGTGCTGGCGGCGAGCATGGCCGAGGTGGCGCGGCGCGAAGGAGCTACCACGGCGGAGCATCTCATCGACGTCGCCAACGAGACCAAGACCGGCCTCGCGCTCTCGTGGGATCGCGACCGCGTCTCCACCGGCGACGTTCAAGGCATCGAGGGGCCGGAGCTGGTGTCGCTGATGCCGGTGGCCAAGGACGACCCCCGGCTCGGGTCGCTGCGTATTCGCGAGCCCCTCACGGCGCGGGACGAAGAGGTGCGTAGCGAGCGCACGCACGTCGTGTACAACCTCCTCGGCATCCTGGCGGTGGGCGCGGTCACCACGCTCATTCTCAGCCGCGTGCTGGTCGGAAGGCCGGTGGATCTGCTGGTGCAGCGGGCGCGGCGCATCGCCAAAGGCGAGCTCACGGGTCGCCTCGATATTCGGAGCTCCGACGAGCTGGGTGAGCTCGCTACCGAGATGAACCTCATGTGCGAGGCGCTCACCGAGGCCAACGCGCGCGTGCTGCGCGAAGCGGAGGCTCGGGTCGAAGCCCTGGAGCAGCTGCGCCACGCCGATCGCTTGGCTACCGTGGGCAAGCTCGCGGCGGGCCTGGCGCACGAGCTCGGAACCCCGCTCGCGGTGGTGGCCGGGCGGGCGCAGATGATCGCCGGCCACGAGGTGGAGGGCGAGGCCGTGGTCGACAGCGCCAAGACCATCGAGCGCGAGGCCTGGCGAATGACCGCCATCGTGCGGCAGCTCCTGGACTTCGCACGCCAGAAGCGCACGCTCGGCGAGAGCAGCGACGCCACCGAGAGCGCCAACCGCGCCATCGGGCTCTTCCGGCCCATGGCCGAGAAGCAAGGGGTGGAGCTGGCGCTGGAGGCTCCGGCCGACGCGCGGGTGCCCATGGGCACCGAGAGCGTGCAGCAAGTGCTCTCGAACCTTCTCGCCAATGCCATGCACGCGATGCCCAGCGGCGGGCGCGTGGTCATTCGCATCAAAGAGGTGCGCGCCGAACCGCCCGCCGAGCTAGGCGAGAAGCCCGGGCCCTACCTCCGCTTGGACGTCGCCGACACCGGCACCGGTATTGCTCCCACCGACGTCCCGCACGTCTTCGAACCTTTCTTCACCACCAAAGAACCCGGCGATGGGACGGGCCTCGGCCTCTCCGTCGTGTACGGACTTGTTCGCGAGCACCACGGTTGGGTGAGCGTGGACAACCGGCCTGGCCGGGGCGTCACCTTTTCCGTCTTCCTACCCAAAGAGGCTCGATCCTAATGCCGACCCGCGCACTCATCGTCGACGACGACGCCGCCATGTGCTCCATGCTCCAGGCGCGCCTTTCCACCCGTGGCCTCGCGGTGGAGACGTGCTCCACACCGCTCGACGTGGTCGACATGGTCCAGGCCCGCGACTTCGACGTCGTGGTGACGGACATCAACATGAAGGGCCTCAACGGTGTCGACCTCTGCAGGCGCCTCATCGAAGCCCGGCCCAACCTTCCGGTGATCCTCATCACCGCCTTCGGCACCATGGACGCTGCCATCGGCGCCATTCGCGCGGGCGCCTACGATTTCTTGCCGAAGCCCTTCGAGGTGGACCAGCTGGTCCTCGCCATCGACCGCGGCGTCACCCTGTCGCGGCTCAAGGACGAAGTGCAGCGCCTCCACCTGGCGGTGGAGAGCGGCGCGCGCTTCGGCGAGATCATCGGCGAGAGTCAGCCCATGCGCGAGCTCTTCGACCTTCTCTCGCGGGTCGTCGACTCCGACGCACCGGTCCTGGTGACCGGCGAGAGCGGGACCGGCAAGGAGCTGGTCGCCCGCGCGCTTCACGACCGTTCGCCTCGGGCGAAGGGGCCTTTCGTGGCGCTCAACTGCGCCGCCATGCCGCCCCAGCTCCTGGAGAGCGAGCTGTTCGGGCACGAGAAGGGTGCCTTCACCGACGCCAAGGAGACCAAGCAAGGCCTCTTCGTCGCTGCCAACGGCGGCACCATCTTCCTCGACGAGATTGGCGAGATGCCGCTCGAGCTACAGCCGAAGCTCCTGCGC